>RFQD01000198.1 GCA_009925875.1 Microbacteriaceae bacterium
CGTGACGAACCTAACCTCTAGCCTATGAGACCGTGTCCCACCAGCTCAGTGCGCGAAGCGCATGAAACGTCACCCACTTGGATTCGTGGCCGAGCGGCGCATCCACGTGGAACCACACGCTTCCCTTCTCGACGCGTTGATTCAGCCAACGTCCCCGCTCATTCTCAACCGCGCGAACACTCGTGACGGCGTCGCCCAGGCGCGGGTCAGGAGTTTTTTCGTCGAAAGCAGACGCATCGCGAAAGTAGTTCAACGCTCGCAATGTCGAATAGCGCCATCGGGCCGGGTAGGTAAACTGCGTTGCCCATACACCAACCACCTCCGCAGTGGAGAGCTTGTAGAGCAACCGGCGTTCTAGCAAGTACTCCTCCCCTCGTTGTCGCGCCGTGGTGATCGCGGGATGACGACCAACGGCTTTCTCGAAGTCGAGCAAACCGATGAGCGAGTTCAGCGTTGAGTGAAATGAGGATCTAGTCGAACCTTCGACCCACTCGCAGTTCCATCCGCCATCGTCGAGTTGATGATCGAGAAACCACTGCGCATTCCGGGTGACGTCGACCCCGAGCCACACCCCGTTCGCGACCGTGTATGCGTTGATACAACAATCGACTTCTCCGTCCCAAAAAGGGAGGTCGTCATAATCCCACCGAGAATTCAACGCAAGTTTCGTCGCGGTATCTCCGAGAGCGGTCGCAGATACGCCCCACTCGCGCAACGCATTGAGCGACCACATCGTTGCGATGAAAGGTTGACCTTGATTATCGTCTTCGTGCGTTAGCGCCCGGGGCTCGGGCCTGCCCGGGAAAAACGCTCCGCCCGCCCATTGCCCATCTTCATCTTGGAGACGCAATAGCCGTGCGCCGAAGCCCGTCAACGAGGTCATCTCGCGTGTCGCCTGCCACCTTTCGAGGGGCAGTTTCAAAAGGTCTCGTTCGACTTGCCACGTCAGGGTTGGGTCACTGTCGAGAAGCCACGCAATGGTGTCATCGGTCACAACCATGCCTCGAGCCTATGTGTTCACGCCGTGTCACAGAGTGTCATGTTTGCCTCGGACGCAGTACAGTACCCGCGTGCATTACACGAAGCTGTCTGAGGCCGAACAGATTGCCCACGTCGAGAAAATGGTGCCCGTTCTTCTCGGCGACTATGGAATCGAGGCGGCCTCAATCGAGAACGTGAATCACGCATTCAATTCGAGTTTTCGCGTTGTGTCGACAGACTCGGCGGAATTTGCCGTGAGAATCAATCTCGGAGCGGGGAAATCTCGAGACGAAGTCGCCGCAGAGGTGCAGTGGTTAGAGGCACTTGACCGTGATGGTTCCATCCTTGCTCCCCGCCCCGTGAGAACCGTCGAGGGAGAATGCTGCAGCAGCATCCATTTCACACCCCTTGACGTGGTGGCAAACGCCGTCGTGTTCGAGTGGATACCCGGGATCGAGCTCGGTGACGACGTCAGTAATGAGCAGCTCTTCGAGCTTGGGCGCAACATGGCGAGGCTTCACGAAATTGGCCAAACCCTTGAGTTCGCTGACGGGGCATACTTGCCCTCGATTAACCGCACCCTCATGAATAGCCAGGACAACCTCCGTCCGAACCAGCCGAATGAGATTGACGATGAGTTTTACGATCTCGTTCTTCGGGGGCTCGATGTGGTTGATTCCACGTACTTCCGGCTGAGTGCCAACACAAGCTTGCTCCCGATTCACGCGGATTTGCACCCCTTCAACGTGATTCAAACACCCACGGCACAGGCCATCATCGATTTCGACGACGCCGGCATGGGATTGCCTGTCCAAGACCTCGTCGTCAGTACCTATTACCTGCGCGAAGTCATCGACAAGGAGGCTCACCTGAAGGCGGGATACGCCTCCCTGAGGGAACTACCAGCCGTGACGACCGATGATTTTGAAGCGTTACTCATGGGCCGACTCTTAGTTCTTGTCAATGACGTGCTGATGTTGACGTCGGCGGACGAACGTGAGTTTCTACCCACCTTTCTTGGGCGCGCTAAAAAGAGACTCAGGGCCTTTTTTGACACAGGCGTATTCACTCTTTTGCACTAGGCGCTCGCCACGCGTCATGGCCGTTGGGTCTGCGATCGCTCCGAGCACGATTTTTGAGCGCGTTATTCGAGGCTCGGAAAATCGCCACAAAGCAGGCTCCCAGCGCGCTGATTCGGTTCTTTGCGCTGTTCGACGGCGAAATCAAGGCCGTGCTTCCGTCGCTCGGTAAGCACATCGGGGTCAACGCGTCATCGACGAAACGCGACCCTGGAATCACGTTTGCACCGATCGAGGACTCTCTCGTTGAGACGGCGAACTACTTGGTCGACAACGGGTTCGTGAAGTCATAGACGTCAACTAGGCTCGCCCTATGTCGGGCAACGCAGCAAAAGAGTCGGTGTGGGATTACCCGCGTCCACCCCGCGTGGAACCGGTGAACGCGCACATCCACGTCACACACAACGGGCTGACTTTGGTGTCGACAAACGGTGCCGTTCGCGTGCTGGAGACGTCGCATCCGCCTACGTATTATCTGCCTCTTGCTGACTTCGCCGACGGAGTTTTGGCGCCAACCGAGGGCCATTCGTTCTGCGAATTTAAGGGCATGGCGAGCTACTTCGACATTGTCACGCCAGGGGAGCGCATCGAACGCGGAGCATGGACGTACGAGAATCCGTCGAAGGGATTCGAGTCACTCGCCGGCAAAGTTGCGCTCTACGCCAGCCACGTTGACGAGTGTCGTGTCGGCGACGAGGTCGTCACACCGCAAGAAGGCGACTTCTATGGTGGCTGGATCACGAGCAACATCGAGGGGCCATTCAAGGGGGCTCCCGGAACCATGGGGTGGTGACGCATGGCGATCATGCCGATGTTCCCGCTCAGTACGGTCTTGTTCCCGGCGATGCCGCTCACATTGCGCATTTTTGAAGAGCGCTACCTCAAACTTCTCGGCGACTT
>RFQD01000199.1 GCA_009925875.1 Microbacteriaceae bacterium
CGGCACCGCCACGGAACATTCCTCCGAGCGTCGACAAGGCGCGTGCGCGATGTGACAGTGGAACGAACGTTGTGAGAAAGGCGTGGCGCGCGAGAGCGAAGACGCTCGTGGCAAGACCGAGCGCGAGAATGCCGAGGGCAAGAACACCCGCATTGGGTGCAAAAACCGCAACGGCGATACCGAGAAGTGCCAACAGGGTCGACCACAGCATGGCGGCCCGTTCGCCGATGCGTGCCACGATCCAACCGCCCGGGATGTCGCCGATGAGAATCCCCACGACGAGCATCGACGCCACAACGCCCGCAACCGAAAGGTCGGCACCGAGCCGACTGGCGATTGCGGGAAGAACCGGAACGAGAGCAGCTTCGCCGGCCGAAAACAGCAGAGTCGGGAGATAGATGGGCACGACCATGGCGCGAATCCGGAATACAACGGGTGACGACATGACAGCTTCAGCCTACGCCGTAGGCTGGAGTCATCATGATGGAGCTTGACCTGTCAGACCAGATTCGCGCACTGCGGTCAACCTTCGCCGACATCAAAGCCGTAGTGGGTGTCGAGCGGCTCACTGCCGACATCGCGGCCCTGAGTGACGCGGCCGGAGCGGCCGACCTCTGGGATAACACCGAGAACGCTCAGCAGGTCACGAGTCGACTGAGTCACGCTCAGGCGGAATTGGCTCGCATCGTCAGCGTCGAGAGTCGTCTCGACGATTTGGAGGTCCTCGTCGACTTGGCAAACGAAGCCGGTGACGCCGAGGTCGCTGCTGAGGCCACCGCTGAGTTAGCGGCAATCCAGAAGGTCATGGATGATCTTGAGATTCACACACTCCTCAACGGTGAGTACGACGCGCGCGCTGCCGTCATCACCATTCGTGCCGGCGCCGGGGGAGTTGACGCGGCGGATTTCGCGGAAATGCTGCTGCGCATGTACTTGCGCTGGTCTGAAAAGCACAATTTTTCGGTGCGCGTGCTCGACACAAGTTACGCCGAGGAGGCCGGTATCAAGTCGGCCACCATCGAGATTGACGCCCCGTACGCGTTTGGCACCCTCAGCGTCGAGGCGGGCACGCATCGACTCGTTCGAATGAGTCCGTTCAACTCTGCCGGCAAGCGCCAAACAAGTTTTGCTGCGGTTGAGGTGGTGCCCCTCATGGAGGAGACAGAGTCCATCGACATCCCCGAAGGCGATATGCGTGTGGATGTTTTTCGCTCGAGTGGTCCGGGCGGGCAATCGGTCAACACCACCGACTCGGCGGTGCGCATCACCCACATCCCGACCGGGATTGTCGTGAGCTGTCAAAACGAGAAGAGCCAAATTCAAAACCGGGCAGCGGCATTGCGCGTGCTGCAGTCGAGGCTCTTGTTGTTACAGCGCGAAGAAGAGAGCGCAAAAAAGAAAGAGCTCGCGGGAAATATCACGGCCAGCTGGGGCGACCAGATGCGGTCTTATGTTCTTGCTCCCTACCAAATGGTCAAAGACCTCCGCACCGAGTACGAGGTTAACAACCCGTCGGCCGTGTTCGACGGTGACATCGACGGTTTCATTTCGGCCGGCATCCGCTGGCGCAAGAAGGTTGTGTAGCGCGTCGTTCCGAGTAATCGTGCGCCTGCCGACCTAGGCTCGTGTGCAGCATGATTCTCTTCGACAAGGTCACGAAAAAATATCCCGGCACGTCTCGGCCGGCGCTCGATGCCATCGACCTCACCATTGAGCGGGGAGAATTCGTCTTCCTCGTTGGCGCATCGGGATCGGGAAAGTCCTCCTGTCTGCGCATGATGATCAAAGAGGACAAGCCCACTACTGGGCAGATTCACGTTCTGGGACAAAACCTTTCGACGGTGTCGTCTCGCAAGGTTCCCTATTTCCGTCGCCGACTCGGCGTCGTCTTTCAAGACTTTCGATTACTCCCCAACAAAACAGTCTTCGACAACGTCGCCTTCACACTGCAGGTCATCGGCAAGTCGAGAGGTTTTATTCAGGAGGCCGTGCCGGACGTGCTCAAAATGGTGGGGCTCGGCGGCAAGGCGTCGCGGTACCCGCACGAACTCTCCGGTGGTGAACAACAGCGCGTGGCGATCGCCCGCGCTATCGTGAACAAGCCCGCCCTTCTGTTGGCCGACGAGCCCACGGGAAACCTGGATCCGGCGACGAGTGCGGGCATTATGGCCCTCCTCGAATCGATCAATGCGTCGGGCACGACGGTCGTCGTGGCCACCCACGCCGCCGATTTTGTCGACCAAATGAAAAAGCGTGTCGTCGAACTGTCGGCCGGCGTGATTGTTCGGGACGAACGCGAATCCGGCTACGGCACGACCGCAGCGACCGCGACGGCGAGGGCGTCGTCGGCCAAACGTGCACCGTCGACGACGGCGTCGCCCACGACCAAAATCGTGACAATGTCGGAAACACCCCAGGTGGAGTCACAAACCGATGCGTTCCAGCGTCTGCGAACGTTCGCCACCGACATTCCGGAAACGACGCTCGACGCGGTTCCGCCCATGCCCGACCCGTTCGCGCCCGACGTGGACGCGAGCATCACCGACACGCAAGACATGAGCACACTCGTCTACGACATGCTCGACTCGGGCGTTGTTTCGCGTTTACCTCGAGACGACGATGCGGCTCCCGTCACGGAGCGGCTTCGCGCACAGTCGCAGCGCCGCCGAACCTACGCGGACGATGATCCTGCAGATGTGGGACCGGTGCAATGAGATTTGCACTCATGTGGGGCGAGGCCGCGAACGGACTTCGTCGGAACGCCTCGATGGTCGTATCCGTTGTGCTGGTCACGTTTATCTCGTTGACCTTCGTGGGCACGGCCATCCTGTTGCAAATGCAAACCGGCACCATGAAGAACTACTGGTACGACAAGGCTCAGGTTGCCGTCTACATGTGCACGAGCGTCTCGGTTGGCGAAACATGCGTTGACGGTGAGGCTACGACCGACCAAATC
>RFQD01000200.1 GCA_009925875.1 Microbacteriaceae bacterium
GTTGCGATGATTGCGGAGCCGGACATCCTTGCGTTGCCCGAGGTGGCTAATCTCACCGCGCAGGCCGTCATGCGAGTCCGATCGGGGCAACCTCTCCCTGGGGATATGGCACCCGCTGCCATCGCCGTCAGCCATCTCGGAACATTTGGCATTGATTCTGGTGACGCCGTGATTCCGCACGGCTTCGGGGGTGTGCTCGCGGTCGGCAGGCTTCGGAGCACCGTGACGGTGCGTGGCGAGGGTCTGGCTCTCACGCCCATTGTCTCGGTGAGCTTGAGCTGTGACAGCCGTGCCGCCGACATCGAGAGCGCGGCAAACTTCCTAGCCGATGTGCAACGGCATTTCGAGCATCCGCAAACGTTGTCCTCCACCGAGAGGATTCCCAATGGTTGACAACCGGTGGGTCCAGAGTGAGGCCCCCGCAGATGACGACCTGATTGCCCAGCGCGTCTACACGTCGCAACTCCTTGGCCGTGACCCACGACTTGTGCTGCATGGTGGAGGCAACACGTCGGTGAAGTTGGCCCGCCCCAACATTTTTGGGGAGACCGAGGAACTGATCTTTGTCAAAGGGAGTGGCTGGGACCTGTCGACGATCGAGGCACCGGGTTTCGCGCCACTCCTCGCAGAGCCTGTGCGACGACTCAGCGAGCTTCGAACGCTGACAGACATTGAGATGGCGCGCCAGCTCAATCGCTTCAAAGTCGAGCCGGAAGCTCCGAGCCCCTCGGTCGAAGCAATCTTGCATGCCCTTCTGCCGTTCGCGTTTGTCGACCACACTCATGCGGATGCGGTTGTCACTCTCACCAACACGGTTCAGCGGGAGGACCTCGTTCGCGAAGTTTTTGGGTCGCGCGTCGTCATCGTGCCCTACGTCATGCCTGGCTTTGATTTGGCGCAACTCGTTGCATCGCGTCTAGATGAATTCTCGCCGGCGACGGAGGGAATGATCTTGATGAATCACGGAATCTTCACGTTTGGTGGGACGGCCCGCGAGTCGTATGACCGCATGATTGACCTGGTCAACGTCGCCGAGAACGCGATTCCTTCTCGAGCGGAAAATCGCGCACCGAACCGAACCGCAGATGTCATGCCAGCTGGACCACAACGACGTGAAGTTATTGCAACACTCCGAAGCAAGATTTCTTCCGTTGCGGGCCGCTCATGTGTTCTGACGGTAAGCGACGATGCCGACAGTCTTGCGTTTGCGCAACGAGCCGACGTCGACGATGTAGCGAATCGCGGACCTGCGACACCTGACCACGTCATCCGAACAAAGCCCACACCCCTTGTCGGGCGCGACGTGGACGGTTTTGCACAGGCCTATACGAAATACTTCGACGAAAATGCGGCGCGTGCGCGGGTCCCCGTTCTCATGCTTGACGCCGCTCCACGAGTTGTCATTGATCGCGAGCTTGGCGTGCTCACGTCGGGCCGTTCCGTGGCGGAGACACTTATTGCGGCGGATATTTACCGCCACACAATCAGCATCATCAACTCCGCGGAATTGATGGGCGGGTATCGCACGCTGAATCCGCAAGATGTTTTCGATGTTGAGTACTGGGATCTTGAGCAGGCAAAACTGAAACTTGCGGGTCCCACGAAACCGCTCGCTGGACAGGTGGCGCTCGTCACGGGGGCGGCAAGCGGCATCGGAAAATCTGTTGCCGAGCACCTACTCAGCCTTGGCGCTGCCGTGGTGGGTCTCGACCTGAATCCTGACATCGCCAACTCTTTTCTCAGCGACGCGTGGTTGGGAGTTCCCTGTGACATTACGGATGCGCAGGCCGTGTCATCCGCGCTTGATCGTGGCGTCAACGCGTTCGGTGGACTCGACATTGGCGTTGTTAATGCCGGCATCTTTCCGCCGGCAAAACCAGTTGCAGAGCTCTCCACCGTCGAATGGCAGAGCGTGATGCGAGTGAACGTGGACTCGGCATTCGAACTTTTACGGGAGTGTCATCCACTTTTGCGACTCAGTCACCACGGGGCTCGCGTGATCGTGGTGGGATCCAAGAATGTGGTCGCACCGGGGCCGGGTGTCGCGGCATACTCCGCCTCCAAGGCGGCCCTCACTCAGCTCGCTCGCGTCCTTGCGATGGAGTGGGCATCCGATCGAATTCGCGTGAACGTCATTCATCCCGATGCCGTTTTTGACACGGGACTCTGGGCGAACGGAGTTGTCGAGGCTCGAGCGGCTCATTACGGTCTCTCGGTGGAGGAGTATCGGCGGCGAAACCTCTTGGGGGTCGAGATTTTCAGCGCCGACGTTGCCCTGCTGGTCGGTTCTCTGGTTAGCCCCGCTTTCGATAAGACAACGGGTGCACAGATTCCGATCGACGGGGGAAACGATCGAGTCATCTAGGCTTAGAACGTTGCAATCGCGACACCTGCCGGCTTGGCGCAATTGGTAGCGCACCGCTCTTGTAAAGCGGGGGTTGTGGGTTCGAGTCCCATAGCCGGCCCCAGTCCGCCTCACAACACGGTCAGAGCCTCGGGCTAGGCTCCCATCATGGCGGACGAAGAGTTGAGCGACTGGCATCGAGAGATTCTCGAGTTTGAGCGGGCATGGCCTGCGGGTCGCGCGGGCAAAGACGAGGCCATGCGTACGCAGCTTTCTCTTTCCCCCGCACGCTATTATCAGGTGCTCGGGTCTGTCATAGAGACGGAGCCGGCTCTGAGATATGACCCCCTGCTTGTCACGAGCTTGTTGCGGAATCGAGAGAACCGCATCTCAACTCGCGAGCAGCGGATAACGCCATCAACGGGAAGCTAGTTTTGCCATGAAGACGCCACCGAGTGAAGACCGCTTTGATCACGTGCCGCCAGACCTCGCGCGAATCGGGGCCCACCGCGCGCCTCGAAGTGCCCGTAATGGGCTCGTCGGTTTTGCGTGGTCCGCTCTCGCAACGCTCGTGATCGTGTGTGCGGCGATGTTCACATTGGTGTT
>RFQD01000003.1 GCA_009925875.1 Microbacteriaceae bacterium
CCGTCCACTGCGCGACGAGAAGTTCGGCGAGTCGCTCGTCGTTGACGTAACCGAGTCGTTCGTAGCGATGCAGCCAGTCCTCCGCATCTCTTTCGGGCAATCCGTGAGACATGAGCAGAACCCGAACCTCACCCGCGGACAGGTCGCCGGCCGTGAGTTTGCGAATAACCAACGTGTCGAGGCGTGCGAGTTCATCGTCGTGGAGTAGCGCTTCGGCAACCTCATCCGTTCTCGGTTCCGCCGCCACGCCCTCGTTCGACGCATTGTCTGGCTCAGGTGTGACCCAGGGCAAATACGTGACGTTGGACATGGCGGCGGGTTCGAGTGTCACGATTGCAGCTACGCGGTCTTCTCGATGTCGAGAGCGGCTTCAAAAGCGGCGTTGACCTGATCTACGGCGGAATTGACCGGTGCGGCGGGCGTGTCCACCGGCGACGCCGACGCCATCGATGCCGATGCCGACTTTGATGCCGATGCCGACTTTGCGGGCGAGGTTGTCGCGGCGTCCGCCGTGGCGTTCGGGTCAGTAATTACACCGAGTTTGACGAGGATCTTGTGTTCGATCTCGTTGGCGACATCAGGGTTATTGAGGAGGAAGTTACGAGAATTCTCTTTGCCCTGACCGAGCTGATCACTTTCGTATGTGTACCACGCGCCCGATTTTTTGACGATGCCGTGATCGACGCCGAAATCGATGAGGCTGCCCTCACGCGAAATGCCCGTGCCGTACAGAATGTCGAACTCCGCCTGCTTGAAGGGAGGTGCCATCTTGTTTTTGACAACCTTGACGCGCGTACGGTTTCCGACTGCTTCCGTGCCGTCTTTGAGTGTCTCGATTCGACGGATGTCGAGGCGCACGCTCGCGTAAAACTTGAGTGCCTTACCGCCGGCCGTGGTCTCGGGACTGCCGAAGAAGACACCGATTTTTTCGCGGAGTTGGTTGATGAAAATCATCGTTGTGTTGGTGGTGTTGAGTCCACCCGTGAGCTTTCGCAGGGCCTGCGACATGAGTCGTGCCTGGAGTCCGACATGCGTGTCGCCCATTTCTCCTTCGATTTCGGCTCGAGGAACAAGCGCGGCGACCGAGTCAATGACAATGAGATCGATGGAACCCGAGCGAACGAGCATGTCGGCAATCTCGAGAGCCTGCTCACCGGTGTCGGGCTGAGAAACCAGGAGTGCGTCGATGTCGACACCGAGCTTCTTGGCGTAGTCGGGGTCTAGTGCGTGCTCGGCATCGATAAACGCCGCAATACCGCCGGCCCGCTGAACGTTGGCGATCGCGTGGAGCGTGAGGGTGGTCTTTCCCGACGATTCCGGGCCGTAAATTTCACAGATTCGCCCGCGAGGAAGGCCGCCGATGCCCAGCGCCACGTCGAGTGCGATGGATCCGGTCGGAATCACCTCAACGGGGGCGCGCTCGTCAGAGCCGAGGCGCATGACGGAGCCTTTGCCGAACTGGCGGTCGATCTGGGCTAGTGCTGTTTCGAGTGCTTTTTCGCGGTCAGCGGCGGATGCCATGGCCGTCTCCTTTTCGTGTCGTGAGGTGATTCGCCTATCGGCTGTCGAGCCGCCGGTTCGCTACCGTTCGGCCGGTTCCCCAACGTGCGTCGCCGTTGGCGACGAGTTCGGAAGTCTGGCGGGACGGGCGCTGCCCGGTGCTTTCGACAAGGCGGATGCTCGGTGAGGGATGCGAGACACAGTACGTTGCGGCACCGACACCAACGTCAATGCCGGGCAACGTGTGCGTGGCTCGTTCCTTCATGAACATGTGTAGGAGACTATCCTCATTCGAAGATATATTCGATGGCATTCTCCGGCGTGTTGCGCCACAGACAACGACACACGAGACGGCACCTACTCACCGTCGAGGAGCGACGTCGGCGACGCCGCCGCCTCCGCCGAGGAACCCTAGTCTTTGCGGGGTTCGGGCCGGCCCGCACCGTTGCGACGGGCGAGCGGAACATCCATTGCCTCGCACAGCGCCAGCCACACCTCGCGAACGTCGACACCTGCGGCCAAAGCTTGATCTGCCGTTCGCCCGGCAAGTGAGCCAATCACGAGATCGCGCGCGACGACACTGCCATACGACTCGCCGAACTCCGCCGCCACGGCGCGTCGAAATTCGCTGAGTTTCATGACATGCGGCTAGGCGCCGGGGCAACCTTTGGTGGGGCAGGCGAAGTCGGGCGCCAGCGGATTCATCGCGCATCCACCGAGAACGATTCGACCAGCCGCAACCTGTTCAAAAGCATCGTCTGCTGGAAAGCCGTAAACGATGGGAACGACCTCGGCACGACACAGCAGGCACTCGTCACCGAGTGCGAGAACCCGCGAAGACAACCCCCGCGTTGCCATTACTTGGCAGCGAAGTCGCTGAGGAACTCGTCGGGAACGGTGTCGGGAATCGGACGGAGCGGCGCGAAGCCCTCGAGCGCGGCCACTCGTTCTCCCACCTCGGAAAGAATCACCGAGAGAGGCACATCAAGTGCCTCGGCAACGGCGAACAAGATTTCGCTCGACGCCTCCTTTTGACCCCGTTCTACCTCACTGAGATAGCCGAGGGCGACACTAGCCTTGCTCGCGACCTGACGGAGGGTCTGCCCCTTTTGCAGGCGAAGGTCGCGTAGTACGTCACCAAGCTCACGGCGGACGAGGATCATGCGGACCTCCTAATGTTGTGGGTTGCGGAAAGAGCATAGCTCTCACCAGTGACACTTACCCTATCGACAGAAAACTGAGTAAAAAGTGAATTTCACGAACTAAAACTCTCCCGGTGCCAGAGATATTCCCACGCAGGCGAATTAAGTGTCGACTACGTGGATGCGCCGTCCCCTGATTTCCGCGAAACGAAATTCTCGGCCACGGTTGCGAGCAAGGCGAGGGCTCGGTCGGCCGTGAGTTCCCGGATTTCGTCACGTGTGCCCTCAAGCCGGAGCTCCTCCACCTGCGTCAGAGTTCCAACAGCGAGTGCGAGAAAGACCGTGCCAACGTCCTTTCCCTCCTGCCTATCGGGACCCGCAACTCCGGTGGTCGCCACGCCAATGTGCGATGAAAAGAGTCTCGACACCGCACTCGCCATTTCGCGCGCCGTCTCGGCCGAGACCGCGCCGTGCGCGTCGAGCGTTGTCTGCGGAACGCCGAGGATCTCGTACTTGGCGGTCGTGGAATACGCAACTATTCCCCCGAGAACCACGCGAGACGCCCCGGGGATGCTCGTCAACCGAGCGCACACCAGTCCGCCGGTCAGCGACTCCGCGAGAGCGACGGACGAGTTAATTCGCACGAGATTGTCGATGGCCGACGCAGCAGCCTCCCGGGCTGCCGGATTCGCCATGGCGTTTGTCACCCTGCTGTTCTCAGCCGCGGCTGGCACGGCGCGCGCGAACAGCAGCAACCAAGTAGTCGAGCCCGGATGCGAGTGTGGCAATCGTCGCCAATGACATCAGGACAACATTCACCGTGTTGTACCCGTCGCCGACGAGCGGCGCGAGAGGAAGTAGCGCAGCCGTAATCGCGAGAAACTGCAACACCGTCTTGAGTTTGCCTGCCCACGACGCCGCAACGACAACGTTGTCGCCCAACTCGACCATGCGCCACAGCGTGATCCCGATCTCACGAACCAATATCAGCGCGGTAACCCACCACGGCAACTCGCCGAGGATGGAAAGTGTCACAATCGCGCCGCCGGTGAGCACCTTATCGGCGATGGGATCCATCAGCTTGCCAAAGTTGCTGACCGCGTTCAGGCGCCGCGCCAGCCAACCGTCGACGCCATCGGTGGCCATTCCGAAAATGAAGAGTCCGGCGGCCCACCATCGCAAGGGTGACTCGACGTCGGGGCCGGCGAGTAACAGAAGCACAACGAATGCCGGGGCAAACAGCATCCGAACGATCGTGATGATGTTGGGTACGTGCTTCATTCGCCTCGTCCCGTCAGACCCCACGCGTCTTCGTGTGACGGCGCGTCGACCTCGGGGAGTCCGGCGCCGAGTTCAACGTTGACCGAAGCGGGAACAGCCGGCGTGGGAAGAGCGTTCACTGGGGCATCCAGACCGCGCATCGACGCGATGATGCTCGGCAACTGCTGCGGAGTCGCCAGCACCTCGCGCGCCTTCGACCCCTCAGACGGACCGACGATAGATCGCTGCTCCATCAAGTCCATCAAGCGACCCGCTTTGGCAAAACCCACACGAAGCTTGCGTTGCAACATCGACGTGGAACCGATTTGTGTCGACACCACGAGCTCAACCGCTTGCACGAGCAACTCCAGGTCGTCCCCGATGTCCGGGTCGATCTCCCGCCGCTCCACGGCGACGGCAACGTCGTCACGGTACTCCGGCTGTGCCTGCTTCGTGACGTGGGCCACAACCTGGTGCACTTCTTCTTCGCTGACCCAGGCACCTTGCACGCGAATAGGTTTGTTTGCGCCCATGGGGAGGAACAGCGCATCCCCTTGACCGATGAGTTTGTCGGCGCCGGGTTGGTCGAGAATAACGCGACTGTCGGTGACGCTCGCGACAGCGAAAGCCAATCGACTCGGAACATTGGCTTTGATGAGTCCCGTCACGACATCGACACTCGGGCGTTGCGTCGCCAACACCAAGTGGATGCCCGATGCGCGAGCAAGTTGCGTGATACGCACGACGGAATCTTCGACATCCCGTGGGGCCACCATCATGAGGTCGGCCAGCTCGTCGACGACGACAAGGAGATACGGGTACGGGCGCAGGACACGCTCACTCCCCGGTGGGAGCACAATGGTGTTGTTAACCACCGCCGTGTTGAAGTCATCGATGTGTCGGAACCCGAAGCTGGCTAAGTCGTCGTAACGCATGTCCATCTCTTTCACGACCCACTGCAGAGCTTCGGCTGCCTTCTTCGGGTTCGTGATGATGGGCGTGATCAGATGCGGAACACCGGCATAGGGTGCCAATTCGACGCGCTTCGGGTCGACGAGAACCAGACGCACCTCGTGCGGAGTCGCGCGCATCAACACACTCGTAATCATCGAGTTGATGAAACTCGATTTACCCGAGCCGGTTGAACCGGCGACGAGTAAGTGCGGCATCTTGGCGAGGTTAGCCACGACGTACCCGCCCTCGACGTCTTTGCCCATGCCAATCGTCATCGGGTGCGTGCTTTTGGTCGATGCGGGACTGCGCAACACATCGCCGAGAGTGACAATCTCACGATCGGTATTGGGGATTTCCACGCCAATGGCACTCTTCCCCGGAATGGGTGAGAGGATGCGCACCTCATTCGAGGCGACCGCATAGGACAGGTTCTTCGACAAAGCTGTCACGCGCTCAACCTTCACCCCCGGGCCGAGTTCGATTTCGTAGCGCGTGACCGTGGGACCTCGATTGAAGCCGGTCACTTTCGCATTCACATCGAACTGGTCGAGCACCTTTGTAATGGCACGCACCACATCATCGTTTACCTCGGAACGTGCTTTGTGCGGGGGGCCAGAGACCAACACGCTCGGCGAGGGCAGTCGATAGGGTGCGCGCGACATACCCGGCGCAGGTCGGAGCGTGGCCGGATCTGCAGCCGGCTGGTCGCCGCGGAGAACGTGCTCGTCGTTCAACTGCGGAATGAGGTCCGTCGCGCTGAAATCGTCGGTCTCGGGGTCATCAACGGCGGTGCCCACGGAAGCGGCGACAACGGAAGCGGCGACAACGGAATCGACGACCACCGGATCGACGACCACAGACTCGACGACGACCGGCGAGTCATACGCCTCTTTCTTGTCTCGAGACGGGGCATTTCGACGCCACCATGGCACGTTGTCGGACTCGTAGGGCTCGAGATCCGTTATCCGCAGGCCGGTCTCAGTGGATGCGGGTTCGGGTTCGGGTCGCGGCGCGCGTTCGTGTTCCCCAAACAAGTAGACGTAGAGCTGCGCACATCGCGCGCCGATTCGATTCGGTGGTGTCTTCGCGATGATGAGAACGGACAAGGCGCCCAGGACGGCGGAGACGATGAGTGAACCCGTCGGAGTGATGAGAGTTGCCAGTGGCCCGGCAACGAGCCATCCGACAAGACCGCCCGCATCCGCCAGTGCCGGCATGCCATCTGACGGTATCGGCATGCCATTGACAACGTGGGCAATTCCCGAGGCGGATGCGACGAGCACGGTGAGCCCGATTCCGATGCGACTGTTGTCACTCACGGAACGCGGATGCAAAAACAACCAGGCGGCCAACAGAAGAAACAGAACAGGGAGACCATACGCGATCACACCGAAGAGACCCGCGAAAGTCCAATCACGCAGGATGCGCGCGATGTCGTTTCCGGGAAGGAACCATTGAACAACCGCGCCGGCGATGGACAGCAAAATAAGCAGGAACGGGACGCCGTCGCGACGGTCCTCCGGAGCGAACTTTTCCGGACCGAGCATGCGGAACGCGGCGCCCGTCAGGTGAGCCATGCCCATCCAGACGCGGGCAAGTCCGGTTCGTTCGATGGGAGTGGTGGCGTGAGTGGAGACCCGTCGCGTCGTCGCCTTCGTCGAACTTTTTGCGGCCGACGTCGTGCGCGACACACTCGACCGAGGCGTCGGTTTTCTTGCCGGTCGTTTCGCCGGTTTGCGGGCTGTTGCCATGCCCTCCACCGTACGCTCGCGCACCCACACTGCCCCGGATTGAGGGGCGAGTGTTGATGAAATGGCTACTCGGCGAGCTTCATCCACACGGTCGTGGCAGCCGGCAGGAGGTTGCCCTCCAGAGGTGAACTCGACACGAGAATCTCGCCCGGTGGCAGTGCAACTGGTTCGCCGGCGAAGTTGGTGAAGACATGCCACCCGTGTCCACGAGTGAAGTGAAGCAACTCACCCCGATCGTCGGTGGCCCACGTCAACTCCTCGCCGGAGATGAGGTGCTTGCGAGCGGTCAAGGCGCGGCGATACATCATCAATGTCGAATCAGGGTCGGCTTCTTCCACCTCGACCGCGTACCGAGCAAACCAATCGGGTTGCGGAAGGTGGGATCCTCCGGTGCTAAATCCGAAGTTCGGTGCCTGCGCCCGCCACGGCAGCGGAACCCGACATCCGTCCCGACCTTTTTGCGTGAAGAGATTGCGCTTCCACATCGGATCTTGAATTTGGTCCGACGGAATATCCGCAACTTCGTGCAGACCGAGCTCCTCGCCTTGAAAAAAATACGTTGAGCCAGGCAACCCGAGGATAAGCAGGGTTGCCGCTCGAGCACGCCGAGTGCCGAGCTCCGCGTCGAGAGTCGGCGTTGCGCCATCCGTCATCAACCACGCATTGAAATCGGTGCCCTCGGGCAAACCGTAGCGCGTTGCGTGTCGAACCTTGTCGTGATTACTGAGAACCCACGTGGATGACGAACCCGCGCTCGTGGCGAGGGAAATGTTGGTCGCAATCAGGCTGCGGAATTCTTCGGCGTCAAAATTGGCCCCGAGAAGATCAAAGTTGAATGCTTGACCGAGCTCGTCGGGACGCGCGTAGAGCACACGCCGCTCCGCGCGAACGTAAGCCTCGGCCACCGCAACACGAGGAGGGTCGTACTCGTCGAAGACCTTGCGCCACTCCCGATAGACGTCATGCACCTCGTTGCGGTCGAACAACACGTCATCGCCGGACAACGGATTATCGAAGTCTTTGAATTTGGGGAACGACCGCAATGGTTCGCTGAGGTCCTTCTTCAGCGCATGCGCAACGTCGATTCGGAATCCGTCCACGCCACGGTCTGCCCAGAATCGCAGGGTTTTCTTGAAGTCCTCGAGAACTTCCGGGTGATCCCAGTTGAAGTCTGGCTGCTCGGGAGCGAACAGGTGGCAATACCACTGTCCCGGCTTGCCGTCTGCCTCGGTAACGCGTGTCCACGCGCTCGGTGCAAAGTGTGACGGCCAGTCGCTCGGCGGGAGTTCACCGTTTTCGCCCTTGCCATCGCGGAAAATGTAGCGTTCACGTTCGGGCGAACCCGGACCGGCTTTCAACGCCGCTTGAAACCACTCGTGGCGGTTCGACGAATGGTTGGGCACGATGTCCACAAATATGCGGATGCCCGACTCGTGCAGCTTCGCCACCATTTCGTCAAACTGCGCAAGGTTGCCGAGCTGGCGAGGGCCGACGGGAAAAACGGGCTCAACCACACAGCGTCAACACCCAGCTCACGGAGGTAGTCAACCTTGGCCGAAATACCGTTGATGTCACCGAGACCGTCGCCGTCAATGTCGAAGAAACTGCGGGGGTAGATCTGGTAGATGACGGCTTGGCGCCACCAGTTCTTATCTGTTGAGAGTGCCATGTGAACCTTTGTCTATCAGAGGGAGACGCGCAAACCCGAATTATCGACGCGCGTCGACCTAGCCTAGTGAGTGGAAGGGGAGAAAAACCCGCGCCCAGCGAGTCAGACGTTCATGCGTACTACTTCACCGAGCCCATCGTCACTCCCTTGAGCAACGTGCGTTGGAAGATCAGGAAGAAGAGCAAGGTGGGCAGGATTCCCACAAGTGCCGCGGCAGCCTGTTGCGTTGGCTCGCTCGTGTACTGTCCGGACGCCAGTCCCATCGAAAGAGACACGGTTTGACTCGAGTTTGACGGCAGCAAGACAAGCGGATAGAGGAACTCATTCCAGGTCCAGATGAAGAAGAACACCATCAAGACCAGCAGGGTCGGCCGGGTGAGCGGAAGCACGACACTCCACAGAAGCCGCACACTGCCGGCGCCATCAATGCGGGCAGCTTCCAGGATTTCGGTCGGAAAATCGGACAAAACGGAGGCGAGGAGGTACGTACCAAAGGCACTCTGAAGAACCGAAAAAATGATGATCAGCGACCAAATGTTGTCGTACAGGTTGACCATCTTGGCCATTTTGAGCAGCGGATACATGAGTGCTTCCGCCGGGATTGTGAACGCAACCATGAACAGCGCCAAGACAAAGAAACGTCCGCGCACTTTTCCAATACCGATCGCATATGCGGTGAGAAAGCTCAGCAACACACCAAAGATCGCCACCCAGAAACTGATTTGAAATGAATTCCACAGTTTTTCGGTGAAATTCGCTTTGGCCCAAAACGCCGTGATGTTCTCGAACGTGATGCTGGTGGGAAGCGAAAGTGGGCCCGACGTCGTGTAGTCCGCCTTCGACTTAATCGAGTTCACGAACGCCAGATACAGGGGCGCAATCCACAACAAGGCAGCCAAAACGATGAAGCCGAGCACTCCCCAGGAGAACCCATTTCGACGATTAAATCCGCCCTGTCCGCGACGACTGAGTTTCTTCAGTTCGCGGGCGCTCGGTTGCGCAGTTTCGTTGGCAAAGGTTGCTTCAGAAAGAAGTTGACTCATCGGTTCTCTCCTTGCCGAGTCTGCATACGGAGAAGGAAGATTGCGAAAACAATCAGGAGGAGCGCGAGCACTGTCGAAATCGCCGCCCCGTATCCGACCTTTCCGGTTTGGATGAAGTTGAAGTACGAGAAGTAGGCGGGCACGTTGGTTGCCGTTCCCGGGCCGCCCTGTGTCATCACGTAGACCGGGGCAAACACCTTGAGCGCGGCCACGGTCGTCGTGAGCAATACCACGGAGATTTCGGGAGCCAGTTGGTTAATCGTGATCATGCGGAAACGTTGAAACCACGACGCTCCATCAATGGCAGCAGCCTCGTGCACGGATTGGTCTGCTCGGGCGAGCCCGGACATGAAAATTGTGACGGTATACCCAATTTGAATCCAAATGAGCACGACATTGACAGACAGCATCGCAAGGCCGGCGTTACCCAGCCAGTTCGGTGCCTGATCGACACTCGGGAACCACCCCCACTGCACCATGGTGACGTTGAAGGTCCCCTGCTGCGAGCTCAGCATCCACGACCACAACAGACCGGCGACCGCAATCGGAATGATTTGCGGCAAGAAGAACGCGGCTCGGACAGCGGCCGACGACCCGTTCCCGAAACGAGGAGCAATGTAGTCAAAGAGAGCAGAAGCAATGATCAGCCCCAGTCCCGTTGGCACAACGGCCATGGAGACGATGAAGACGACAGAATGTAAGAATGACTGCCAGAAGGTGTCATCCTGAAAAAGTTTGATGTAGTTGTCGAGGCCGATCCACTTGGGGGTACCAAGACCTTGCTTCCAACTCGTGAAGCTGAGGTAGACGTTCCAGAGGAACGCGACAACTACGACGACGGTGAACGCGATGAGCCCGGGAAGGGCCCAGGGCCAATAGAGTCCCGTGGATGCCGGTCGGGCCTGAGACGTCGTAGCGCCTTTGCGCTTCAGTTCCGATCTGGTTGTCGCAACCGTCATGATGACCTCTTTGTCTTCATAAGTGTTTCGCGTCTGTCACGCGGGATTATCACGCGACGCGTCGTGGGTCTGAGTCTATGCACGAATTCTCTCGCGCCAAAAGAGTGGAGATAAAGAGTTTCCGGTGCGCCGCCGTGGTGGCAGCGCACCGGAAACCTAGTACTTCAGAGACAGTTTCCCGTCCCCTCAGTGCGTGTTACGGCTTGTTCTCTTCGTAGTACGAGCCGATCGCCTGACGGTACTGCTCCGGGGTGGTGTTGCCGGCGACGAGGTCGATGACAGCAGCCTTCAGGATGTCGTAGTAACCGGAGACGGGCCAGTCAGGGTAGAAGCCCAGACCGTTGTTCGCAACGAGCTCGTTGAAGAGCGGAAGCGTCTTCAGCGTGGTCGGGTCGGTGACGTTGTCGATGTTAGCGAGCAACGGCAGACCACCATCGTTGGCCATCATGTCCTGGTACTTCGGCTGAAGTGTCAGGTTGATGAACTCGGCGGCGAGGTCAGCGTTGTGACCCTTGGCCGGGATGACCCAGACGTTTCCAGCCGAACCGGTGCTCACGGGGTTACCCGGTGCGAGCATCTTGCTCCAGTTGAACTTGGCAGCACCGGCAACGGTGCCATCGAGCCACGTTCCACCGGGCATAAAGGGCGAGGTGCCGTTGGTGAAGCCGGCGACAGCGTCATCCGCGGTTGCACCCGAGGCGCTCGAGGCAATGTAGCCCTTCTGGACCCAGCGCTGCAACGTCGTCGAGGAGTCCGTGAACTGCTCGTCGTTGAAGTCGACCGGAGCGGTGAAGAACTGGTATGCGTTCACCCAGTCCTGGTCCGCCTTGTTGAGCGTCATGTTGTAGGCGAGGTGCACGAGCATGTAGTCGGCGGCCGTGATCGGCGTGACTCCAGCTGCAACAAGCTTGTCCATGGCGGCTTCGAACGCAGCGTTTGACGTGAGAGACGCCTTGTCGATTCCGTTGGCCGAGAGGATGTCATCGTTGACGAAGTACCCAACGTACTCACCGTAGGTGGGAACGCCGTACAGGTCGCCCTGACCCATGATGCCGTCGGTGTAACGACCGACAGCCTGAGCCGAAGCGGGGAGAGTGGTGTCCCAGCCGTACTTCTTGGCGTAGTCGTTGAGGTTGGTGAGCAGTCCGGCGCCGCAATCTGCTCCCACGTCTTGAACTCGAAGTTCACGGTGATGTCAGGGTGAGCCGTCTTGAACTCTTCGAGGGCGGCGGTCCATGCCTTGTACTGAGCGGTGTCTTCACCCGAGTACCACCAGACGGTGAAGGTCTTGCTGCCGCTGGACCCGGCGCAGCCGGACAGCGTACCGAGGGCGATCGCGGCGACTGCAGCAGCCGATGCGATACGAAGCCCACGCTTGGTTGAGTGCTTCATTTGGTTGATTACCTTTCTCATTGACGACGGAGGTGTCGCGCAACTTCATTGGTGCTTCCAGGTGACACGAATCGTCGACGCGCGTCGATAAACACCTTACAAGGGGAACACCAGAATTTCGACAGTCGTAATCGAATTGTGACAATTGCGATCTACCGTCGACGCGCAGGTCCCGTGCTCCCTCGGTCAACCATCACGGGTGGGGCAAGTATGTGCCGTATCGGCGAGTCCGGGTTCGTCATTCTCTCGATCAACAGAGCCATCGCCACGTCTCCGAGCTCTCCACCCGGTGCAGAAATCGTGGTCTGTGCGGGAACAGTCATCTCGGCTTGTTCCGGGCTGATTCCAAAGTGGACAATCGACACGTCCTCGGGCACGCGACGGCCCTGCGCAGCCAATTCCTCCAGCACGCCAATCATCGCCGGAGCATTGAAACCAATGACCGCCGTAATGCCCGGATGCTGCCGGAGAAGTTGCTCCACGGCCTCGCGCCCGGCGCGGATGTTTGCCCGCGCGTTGACCTGATGAACCGTCATGCCACGCCGCTTTGCCTGAGCGTTGAGCGAAGATTCCGTCAGCACCACGGGACCATACCCCGATTCGACGACTTCGCTCGGTTGCGATACGAGAGCCACCTCGACGTGACCCAAATCGGACAGGTGGTTGACGGCCATCGGTCCCCATGCGTCAAAGTCCGCATCGATATAGGACAACTCCTCACTCTCGCGGGTCCGGCCAATTGCAACGAAGGGGAGCCGAGTGGTCGTCAAATACTCAACTCGAGCATCATCTTGACGGAGTTCCATCAGAATCAGGCCATCCACCAACCCCTGGGTGACCAGACGACGCAACGCTTCGATGTCGGTAACATCGTGGGTCCACATCAGCATCTGAATGCCCTCCTCCTCGGCTCGGTCGGAGGCGGCATTGACGTAGTTCAAGTCGGAAATGTCAATCCCGCGTTCACCCACGGGAAAGTGCAGCGCGACAAGACTCGGTTTCTTGCTCGCCAAGGCCGCAGCTCGGGCGTGCGGTACATATCCGAGCTCCGCCATGGCCCTCTCGATGCGCTCGCGCGTTTCATCGGAGATGGGCCGGTCACCCGTGAGTGCATACGAAACGGTGGAGTCAGAAACTCCGGCGAGACGGGCAACGTCGGCGCGAGTGGCACGACGCGGTGGTTGGCTCGACATTGTTCACCTCCTGGGAAATCCCCTAGGGATAGTAATCGACGCGGGGTTGGAAGTTTCCGTGCGACGTGTTTCGCTCAGGCTTCGATGACGAGTGGAACAATCATCGGTCGGCGACGGTAGCTCTTGTTCACCCACTGCCCCACCGTGCGGCGCACGACTTGCGACAATTGATGTGCATCACGCGTTCCATTGTGCGCCGCATCCGCCAGGGCCGCCGCGATGGCCGGCTTGACCTCATCGAACACGTCGTCGTCTTCGGCAAAGCCGCGGGCGTGAATCTCGGGTCCCACCACAATCTTGCCGGTCGCCGGATCAACGACAACGATGATGGAGATGAACCCCTCCTCGGCGAGAATCCGTCGGTCTTTCAAGTCAGAATCGGTTACTTCGCCGACGGTTGCCCCGTCGACGTAGACAAATCCCACGTCGATCTGCCCGACGATGCGGACCTGCCCTGCCTCGAGATCGACCACCGTGCCGTTATCGGCCATGATCGTGCGCTCGGGAGCAATACCGGATTCGATGGCCAGGTCGGCATTCGCCCGCAAATGCCGATACTCGCCATGCACAGGCATGACATGAGTTGGCTTCAGGATGTTGTAGCAGTAGAGCAACTCTCCCGCCGCCGCGTGGCCCGACACATGCACCCGGGCGTTGCCCTTATGAACCACCGTTGCGCCCAATCGAGTAAGGCCATCAATGACCCGATAAACCGCATTCTCGTTTCCCGGGATGAGGCTGGAGGCGAGAATCACCGTGTCACCCGCACCCACCTCAATCTGGTGTTCGAGGTTGGCCATGCGCGCCAAGACGGCCATCGGTTCGCCCTGCGAACCGGTGGACATGTAGACGAGTCGATCATCCGGAAGTTCGGCCGCCGCCTTTGCATCGATGAGGAGTCCGTCGGGCACGGTCAGAAAACCCAGCTGTTCCGCGATTGTCATGTTTCGCACCATGGAACGGCCGAGCAATACGACGTGTCGACCGTTTGCCGCGGCGGCATCAAGAACCTGCTGCACGCGATGGACGTGACTCGAAAAACTTGCCACAATCACGCGGCGTCGCGAGCGATGAATGACGCTGTCGATGACAGGGCCGATATCTTTCTCCAACGGAGTGAAACCTGGCACATCCGCGTTGGTGGAATCGGGCAGGAACAGGTCGACGCCCTCCTCACCCAAACGCGCGAACGCACGGAGATCGGTGATGCGTCCATCCAGAGGCAACTGATCCATCTTGAAGTCGCCGGTGTGAAGCACGAGACCTGCTGTGGTGCGAATCGCCACGGCGAGCGCATCCGGAATCGAATGGTTGACCGCGATGAACTCCAGACTGAACGGGCCGAACTGCTCCCGGTCACCCTCGCGGACTTGGAAGGTGTAAGGCGCAATGCGGTGCTCTTTGAGCTTGGCTTCGACGAGTGCGAGCGTCAGAGTTGACCCCACCAGCGGGATGTCACTGCGCAATCGCAGCAGGTAAGGGACGGCCCCGATGTGGTCTTCATGCCCGTGTGTGAGAACGACGGCCAGCACGTCATCGAGTCGATCTCGAATGTACGAGAAGTCGGGAAGGATCAGGTCGACCCCGGGCTGTGATTCTTCGGGAAACAGCACACCGCAATCGACAATCAGCAGCTTTCCCGCGAATTCGTACACTGCCATGTTGCGACCGATTTCACCGACTCCCCCGAGAGGAACGATACGTAAGGCATCTTTCGCGAGAACGGGAGGGTCAAACAAGTCGTTGGGCATGAAATCCTTCGAGAAATCGGTCGGATGGTTAGTGCTCGCGCGTGGTTCCCGCCACTTTGGGTAGCGCACCGCCCGCGGCGGCGTTGCGGTCGGGACTGAACTGACTCATGTCGACACCGGGGATTTCGCCGACGAGAGCGAGTTCGTCCTCGATGATGGCGGCTTCCCACTCTTCCGGTCCGACCAGGGGCAGTCGAACGCGTGGCGTTGAGATGCGACCCAATCCGTGCAAAATGTACTTCGCCGCGACCGTCCCCGGAACATGCGTCATGACTGCCCGCACCAGCGGCTCAAGTTTCTGGTGCATGTGGGTTGCCGCGTGCAGGTCGCCCCGATTCACGGCGTCAACGATGGCGCGGTAGGGCGCGGGAGCAATGTTCGCGGTAACACCGATCAAGCCCACGGCACCAATCGACAAATGCGGAAGCACATTGGCGTCGTCACCCGAGAAATAGATCAGGTCGGTTTGATTCAGAACCCTACTGACCTCACTGAAGTCACCCTTGGCGTCTTTGACGCCCACGATGCGCGGGTGCTTGGCCAGACGCAAAATTGTCTCGTATGTGATCGGGATGCCCGCGCGCCCGGGAATGTCATAAACAAGCATTGGCAACTCGGTGGCATCCGCAACCATGCGGAAATGCGTCAGAACGCCGGCCTGAGTGGGCTTGTTGTAATACGGGGTGACCGCCATGATGCCGTCGGCTCCCGCTTTTTCCGACTTTTTCGCCAATTCGATCGCGTGCGCCGTTTCGTTTGACGGACCGCCCATGATGATCTTGGCGCGCGACCCGGCAACCTGCTTTCCCACCTCGACCAAACGCACTTTTTCGGCATCCGTCAGCGTGGACGTCTCCCCGGTGGTACCGGTGACGACGATGCCGTCGGCGCCGTGGGACACCACGTCGTCGATGAGACGCTCGACATCATGCCAATCGACTTCGCCGTCATGCGTGAACGGAGTCACGAGTGCAACGAGAACTTGTCCAAAGGGGTTTTCAGCCACGAGGCAAGGTTATCGGTTCGCCGGCGCGCACATTACGGGGCGACTCGACCATTGAGGTTGAACGACTCGTATGTCATGGGCATGAGTCCCGCCCAGAAGGCTTCCATTTTTTCGGCAACCATTTCGATCTCGCGCTGCGGAAACGAGGGGAAGTGCGTGCCGTCACGCTTCGTGCGTAACGAGAGAAAGTTCATGAGCGACCGCGAGTTCATCGTGACGTACATCGACGAGAAGGTCGCGACGGGCAGCACGCCCCGGGCAACTTCGCGCGCGACGCCGGCGGCGAGCATCCGCTCATACTGTTCGTAGGCAAACGTGCACGCGGCCTTCGTCGCCTCTACCGTTAGGTCGGTCTGCTCGGGCGTGCCGGCAACGAAGTCGTAGGCCCCCGGTTTACCCGTCTGCACGAGATTTCGCTCCGGACCCGGAACATAGAACACCGGCCGCAATTCGCGGTAGCGACCCGACTCTTCGTTGTAACTCGCAATGCGATGACGCATGAATTCGCGGAAGACAAAAATGGGCGCCTCGACGTAGAAGGTCATGGAGTTGTGCTCGAACGGACTTCCGTGACGGTCACGCATGAGGTAGTTGATGAGCCCGCGGTCGCGAGCGTCCGTCGCAGCCGGATCACCCTTGCTGGCTTCGAGGGTTTGCTCACCTTGCGTCGAGACTCGAGCGGCAAAGAGAACGTCGGAGTCGTGCGCACTGGAGCGAACGAGTTCGACGGTCACATCCGAACGAAAGATGATGTCAGGCACGCGAACACCCTACCGCCGTAACGAAGCGTCACAGTGATGCCGGTCCGAGAGTGGTGGATTTACCCTAAATTCATGGACGCTCTGACCGCCAGCCTCGCGCTCGGTGGCTTGGTCGTGCTCGCCGCTGCGTCTGGGTTTCTCATTCGTGCGCGCGAGGGTCGAGCGAAGATCCTCACGAACGCCGTGCGGGTAACCCCGGAGCAGTTGGGCCTTCGTCGCGGCGACCTGCCGTTCGGCAGCACAGCTACTTTCGTGCAGTTCTCCACCGAGTACTGCGCCAAGTGCCCCGCGACGCGCGTGCTCCTTGCCGAAACGGCGCGGGCGCATCCCGGCGTTCGTCACGTCGACATTGACGTGACACAGCGACCCGACATCGCACAGCGTTTCACCCTGAAGCAAACACCCACCACACTCGTGCTTGACGAAGCGGGCATGATCGCCGCCCGCATCGGTGGAGCACCCCGACCCGACGCGCTCGCACGCGCACTGGACATCGCACGGAGGAGAGACCATGGCAGCTACACCATCTAAAAAGACCGCGGCGTCAACGACGAAAACATCGTCAGGATCACCAGCGAACCCGCTCGCCGCAAAGCCTGGATCGACGGGCATCGATCCACGCGGACCACGTTTTGGGGCCGTCATCACCTTCGTGTTGCTCGGAATTGACGTGATTCTTGGTCTGACCGGACCGTCCGTTGAGGCGGGAACTTCGTGGGCGGTGCGCGTCACTGATCCGGCGTTCATTTTGCTCCTGGTCATCACGCTGATCTTTGCGTGGGGAACCTTTGCCGGAATCCAGCGTCACCCCTACGGGGTTCTGTTTCGCACCCTGATTCGACCGCGCCTGAGTGCCCCCACGGAACTCGAGGACCCGGTTCCGCCGACGTTTGCGCAGCTCATCGGATTCGTCGTGACGTCGGTGGGTGTCGTGCTGGCACTTCTCGGTGTGCCGTACGGTCTTGTCGTGGCCGCAGCTTTCGCTTTCGTGGCTGCGTTCTTGAATGGGGTTTTTGGGTACTGCCTCGGTTGCCAGATTTATGTCTTGCTGGTGCGTGCCGGAATCCTTGGTCGCACACGGGCGTAATGCGCCCGCATCGACGCACCGACACAACGCATTAAGCTCGCAGTGTCGACGAACGTCGACGTCATTTCAATGCACACGTGAGGACGCGACGTGACCGGATCTCTGCATGTTGTGATTGCGGGCGGCTCGGGCATGATTGGTCGTGCTCTCACCGCGGAATTGTTTGCACTGGGCCACCGCGTGACCGTACTCACTCGGAGCCCTCGCACTCGAGTGGCGCGCGCACGTGCCGTCGTGTGGAACCCCGACGCGGGTGAGCTTGACCTTGATGCGCTGGGCACAGTCGATGCCATCGTGAACCTGGCTGGCTATTCACTGTCGGCGATGCCGTGGACGGCCACGCGCAAGCGTCGCATTCTCTCGTCTCGCGTGGATGCGACCACCACGATCGTGGGGGCAATCGCGCGGGCAACGCACAAGCCCGCCGTACTCGTGAACGGCTCTGCTGTCGGGTACTACGGCAGTCGTGGCGGCGAGGCGCTGTCTGAATCACACGCACCAGGTACGGGTTTTCTTGCCGAGGTCGTGCAGGCATGGGAGCACGCGGCGGCGGGGGTCGACCCGTCGGTACGACTCGTCATTGCGCGAACCGGCCTGGTCATTGCGGCGGAAGGCGCCCTGACACCGCTGCGCCGCCTCGCACGGTTTTCACTCGCCGGACCCATAGGTAGCGGTCGCCAATGGTGGCCGTGGATTAGTCTTCGCGACGAAGTCAAGGCCCTGATTTTTGT
>RFQD01000021.1 GCA_009925875.1 Microbacteriaceae bacterium
CCGTGTGGGCCCCGGTCGTCTCACCGGGTCCGGCTCTGCCAGCCCGGCGCGAGTGCGCGCGGTCGCCCTTGCGTTTTTCGGACTCGCGGCGCTCGATGGGCTTGTGATCACGCTGCTGACGCAAATCTGGTGGCTTCCCGCGGTGGGCGTGGCGGCCATCCTCGCTGCCTGGTTCTACACCGGTGGCAAACGTCCGTACGGATACTCGGGATTCGGCGAGCTGTTCGTGTTCATTTTCTTTGGGCTCGTCGCAACGGTGGGCACGGCGTTTGTGCAGTCGCAGGCGTTCACGCTGGAGGGGCTCGCGGCCGGCGTGGGCTCGGGGCTACTCGCCTGTGCGGTGCTGATGGTCAACAACATCCGTGACATCGACACGGACAAGCTCTCTGGCAAAAAAACGCTCGCCGTGCGTATGGGCAAGCCCGCCGCCACCGTCGTGTTCATCCTGTTCGTCGCGGTGCCTTTTGTCATCGTTGGCATGGTGGGAATCCTCTACCCGGTGGCGTCGTTCGCACTGTTCTTGCTTCTCGGTGCGATTCCGGTCTGCCTCATCGTGGCCACGGCCCGTTCCGCTCGGGAGTACATCCTGGCCCTGCAGCTGACCAGCTTCTTGGCGATTGCCTATGCGGTCTTGTTGGGTCTTGGCTTCGTTATGTGAGGCGCGTGCACGAATCTGCGACGAATGTGACCGGGTGATGTTGTGACGGCGTCGTCGTTCACGACTGATCGATGACGCTGTCCTCGTGAGACTCATCCACGTTTTTCTTGCCACGGTTGGCGCGCGCATGCGCGAGTGCGCCGGCAACCGCATCACGCCGTCGGCTCAAAAAGAGGTAGGACAGACTCAGACCCAGAAGTGACGCCATCACGGCGGAGATGAGGCCGGCGAGCGGCGGATCCATGTTTGTCGACAGGGCGAGCGGAAGAATCACGGCGAAGGGCACAAGAAAGAAGACCAGACGCCACACCACGTAACTCACCCAAGGGTTGCGCGCCTGTCGCGCGGGCGGCTCTGGTGAGGCAGAATCGGCTGTCGAAGAATTGTTGTCTGTCACGGGCACCAGTGTATTCGCGCTAACTCAGTGTTCGACGCGCTCGTAGACTCGTCACATGACTCGCTTTCTTGTCATCGCAATTGTGGTTGCGGTCGCCCTCACGGTGTTTGCCGTCGTTGACGTCGCCTTCTCTGACCGGCTTCGCGTCCGAGGTGTTCCCAAGGGCGTGTGGGTCGTCTTAATCGTGCTTGTTCCTGTCGTCGGCCCGTTGCTGTGGTTCTTTATCGGTCGCGGATCGCGAGGAGGCCGCAACGGTCGGGGCGGTCCGGGGCGTCGTGGACCGATTGCGCCGGATGACGACCCCGACTTTTTGCGCAACCTCCGTATTCCCAAACCGGACGACGAGACAGACAAGTCATGACTCCCGCCCCCGCGATGCTCGCCGCGGCGGAACTCGTTGGAACCTTGATCGGCGCCGGAGTGACGGACTTCGTGGTGAGTCCGGGTGCTCGGTCTCAGGCGCTCGCTCTCACGGTCGCGGCGCTTGCCCAATCGGGTGACGTGCGACTCCACGTTCGCCTCGACGAGCGTGCCGCGGCCTTCCTCGCACTGGGACTGGCCGTGGAATCGGGTCGCCCGGCTCCACTCATCACGACCTCCGGAAGCGCTGTGGCTAACCTGCTTCCCGCGATTGTGGAGGCGCATCACGCGGGCATCCCCATGATCGCCCTCACGGCCGATCGACCAGCCCGATTGCGTGGCACGGGCGCGAATCAGACCACGATTCAACCCGGCATGTTTGCGTCGTTCGTGCGCTTTGAATTCGACGTGGCACCACCCGAAGCAACCTCCGTCGTCCTCGAGTACGCGCGCATCGCCGCGGAAGCGATGGCGCGGGCGATGGGCGGGACTCGCGGACCGGTACACGTCAATCTTCAATTCGTCGAGCCACTCTCCAGTTCGGTAGATGATGTCGTGCTCGAACGGGCACGCGCGGCGCGCGCATCCGTCGCTCGCGTGGAATTCATATCTCCAGAGGCTGACGACGACACGACGGATCCCGTGTGGGACGCGTCCACCGCTCAGCACACAGTCGTGATCGCAGGTGCGGACGCCGGTCCGGTCGCCGAGCGAGTCGCGCACGCGTGCGCGTGGCCACTCATTGCCGAGGTGTCGAGTGGGGCGCGCTTCGGGAGAAATGTGATTGTCCATTATCGAGCGGCCCTCGAAGAAAGTGCGCTCGGTGGTGAGGTTAGGCGAGTGATTGTGTTTGGGCATCCGACACTGTCCCGGCAGGTACCCGCGTTGCTCGAACGCCCGGGACTGGATGTGATCCGGGTGGCGCGAGGAAACGAGGACCGATTCTTTGACCTGGTGACCACCGACCCGCAGTTTCCGCACGAACCGCCTCTGGACTGGCTTCGCGCATGGCAGCGCTGGGACCGGGCTGCCCAAGCCGAACATGACGAGACGCTGGCACAGATGAGTCCGGCGGCTCGTGCGCCCGACGTGGACACCGCGCGTTCCCGCTCGGCGAGCGACCAGCGTGCCTTTCTCCAGGCGGAAGTTGCCGCCGCTCGCGCCCCGGTCACGCGCGAACTTCTCGTGTCGGCGGTGTGGCGGGCGACGTGGCCGCACGATCGGCTCGTGTTGGGGGCATCCCGTCTCATTCGTGTCGCCGATGCGACCGTGCCGGGGAAGAAGATTGCGGTGCACGCGAATCGGGGACTCTCCGGAATCGACGGCAACATTGGGACCGCCATCGGCATTGCACTTGCGGCACAGCCCGCCCTGACACGAGTCGTACTCGGGGATGTTGCCGCGTTGCACGACGCCGGATCGATGCTCTTTCCGACGGGTGAGACACGGCCTCGCATTCAGGTGATTGTGGGCAATGACGGGGGCGGCAGCATATTCGACCAACTCGAAGTGGCGCTCACCTCGGATTCGGCAACGTTTGATCGGGTGATGTTCACACCCCACAACGTTGACTTTGGCGAACTCGCTCGCGCGTATGGTTGGGCTTACGTGCGCGTAACAAACATGGGCGAGCTCGAAGCGGCGCTCATTGGCGCAGGGGGCGGCCCGGAGTTGGTCGAGGTCGTACTCGAGCGGTAGTGCCGAGGCGATCGACGTGTTGAAGAGTCAGTCGATCGGGGTCAGCGCATCCACTATCGGACGAAACTTCATCGTCGTTTCAACCAGCTCGCTGTCCGGACTCGAATCGATGACAACACCGGCGCCGGCGTGTGCCGTCACCCGTTGTGAGCCGTCCGGCAGCGTCTCGACCTGCATGCACCGCAGTGCTACTGCCCATTCGCCGTCACCATTCGCCCCCACCCAGCCCACGGCGCCGGAGTAGCGTCCTCGATCGAACGGTTCCAGTTCGCGGATGAGGGCCAGGGCCTCGCGAGTGGGGGTTCCGGCGACCGCCGCGGTCGGGTGCAGCGCTTCGACCAAGTCGAGTGACGACGTTCCCTCTGCCAGTGTTCCGGAGATGTCGGTGGCAATGTGCCACACGTTGGGAAGCTTGAGCGTATAGGGATCGCTCGCGCGCAGGGTTGCCGTCAGCGGTGTCAAGGAATCGACCACCGATCGAACCGCGAACGCGTGTTCATCGAGATCTTTGGTGCTCGTGGCCAGCGCCGTTGCCGCATCGAGGTCGCCGTGGGGGTCTTTTCCGCGGGCCGCCGTGCCGGCGAGAACTCGAGCGTTGACAGTTGTGGCCGCCACGGCCACGAGGGTTTCGGGACTCGCGCCGATGAGCCCGTCGATGGAGAAAGTCCAGCAATCGGGATACCCCTGCGCGAGATCAATCACCAGCCCGCGCAGATCTGCCCCCGGAGTGAGGCCGCCCTGCACATCGCGTGCGAGAACGACTTTGCTTGCCTCACCCGATCTAATGCGTGCGATGGCCGTGGCAACGGACTGACGGTACCCGTCGGGCGATTGCGCGCCAGCGGAAAACGTCACACTCGGGCGCGATTCGATGGGGTCAACCGACATCAGGCGCGCAGCAATCGATTCCGGTGACTCGGTCGACTCGGGTTCGTGTGATTCACGGATAAGCGTCAACCACGTCGTGCCATCACGTCGTCCGATGATGGCCCGGGGCACGATGAGCACGCTCGTCGCCGAGGAGTGGTCGGCAAAGGCGAAAGCCCCAAAAGCGACAAGACCCGTGCCGGTGACTCCGACGGTGTTGGTGATGACGGCACTGCGCGACAGGGTGCGCCAGGCCCGCGCCGCATCGGCCAAACGTGACGGGCCGTGCAACGTCAGTCGTCGAACTTCGCCATACCCCACGATGCCTGCCCCGCGACGACGCCACACCAATGGTGCGTCCCGGTCGAGCACCTCGGTCAGCGGTGGTGCCGACGCCAACGGCACGGTCTGCACCACGAGGTGGGGAGCGGTCGAGTCATCCACTCGCTCAGCCTACGCGTGAACCGCATTACTAGACTGAGCCCATGGGATCCGCCGATTTGAGCAAGAAGCCCGCCGAGGTTTCGGCAATGTTTGATGAGGTTGCTTCCGGCTATGACCGCACGAATGCGTTGCTTTCAGGTGGCAATTCCGCACTCTGGCGAATCCACACCACGCGCGCCGTCAACCCGCAAACCGGAGAGCGCATCCTCGATCTCGCGGCGGGAACCGGCACGTCGAGTGTCGCCCTGACGAAATCTGGTGCGCACGTGGTTGCAGCCGACTTTTCTGCCGGGATGCTCGCAGAGGGCCAACGGCGTCACGCGAGTAACGCGTTGATCGAATGGGTGCACGCTGACGCGATGGCTCTGCCGTTTTCTGATTCTGAATTTGACGCCGCCACCATCAGCTTTGGCTTGCGCAACGTACTCGACCCCCAAAAGGCCCTCGCCGAGATGTTTCGCGTGCTCAAACCCGGAGGACGCATCGTGATCACCGAGTTCTCACAACCGGTCAACGGTATTTTCGCCGCAGCGTATTCGACGTACTTGCGGGGAGTCATGCCCGTTTTTGCAAAGCTGTCGAGCACCAACACGGACGCCTATACCTACCTCGCCGAGTCAATTGCGGCATGGCCAGACCAGAAGACTCTCGCCTCCTGGGTTCGCGCGGCCGGGTTCACCAAGGTGGCCTATCGCAACCTCACCGGAGGCATCGTGGCGATGCACCGGGGTATTAAGCCACTCTAGGCTGGTCACTGTGAGCCCTTCCCGTTTCAGTCTGCGCGATCGGCTCACCGGCGTGCCCGCGCTCAAGGGCCTGGCCGCCGAAGTTGAGGCCGGTGTTCCGACTATCGAAGCCGAGATTGCTCGAAACGTCGCGTTCGCTGACGACGTTGCCGACGCCACCGGCCGGTACCTGCTCGACGCAGGGGGTAAGCGAATGCGCCCGACCCTTGCCATCATTACGGCGCAACTCGGTGACGGTCTCAATGACGATGTCACTCTCGCGGCCGCCGCCATCGAGCTCACGCACCTTGCGTCGCTGTATCACGACGATGTGATGGATGAAGCGCCCCTCCGACGCGGCGTGCCGTCTGCTCACATCGTCTGGGGCAACTCCGTGGCGATACTCACCGGAGATCTTCTCTTTTCGCGCGCGAGCACGATGATGTCGCGCCTCGGCGAGCGTGCAATGGCATTGCAGGCCGAAACCTTCGAACGACTGTGCATCGGTCAAATGCACGAAACCGTCGGACCGCAGCCGGGCGAAGATGCTGTCGCGCACTATCTTCGAGTGCTGAGCGACAAAACCGGATCGCTCATCTCGGCCGCCGCACGGGCCGGTGTTCGCTACTCCAACGGACCGGCCGAGTTTGAAGAACCGCTCGTCAACTTCGGAGAAAAAATCGGCGTTGCGTTCCAGCTCGCCGACGATGTCATCGACCTCGCGCCGATGTCCGATGGGACAGGGAAAAAGGCGGGCACCGACTTGCGCGCGGGAGTGCCGACGCTGCCGACGCTCTTGCTCGCCCAGGCCGCCGTGGCCGACCCCGAGGCGCGAAATCTGCAACAGCGCATCCGTGAAGCCGCTTCGGATGATGGCACGGATGCTCAACTCGAGTCCGTGACGGCAGAACTGTTTGCGCACCCGGTGACTCAAGCCACTCGCGATGAAGCGCGCCGTTGGGCTGCGCAGGCGCTCGCCGGACTCGAGGCACTTCCGAATGGTCCGGTTCGCACGGCGTTGAACCTGTTCGCGGAACACGTCGTCGCGCGCACTGACTAGGATTTTTTCGTGTCGAAACTTCGTCTCGCCGTTGTCGGCGCCGGTCCTGCTGGTATTTACGCGTCTGACATTGTGCTGAAGGCGGAGAAAGATTTCGACGTTTCGATCGACCTTTTTGAACACCTTCCGGCGCCCTACGGGCTCGTGCGATACGGGGTCGCACCCGATCACCCACGCATCAAGGGCATCATTACGGCGCTGCGTGAGGTGCTCGATCGGGGAGACATTCGCATCTTCGGAAATGTGCGCTACGGCGTCGACATCACGCTTGACGACCTGAAGCGCCACTACAACGCCGTCATCTTTGCCACCGGCGCGATCAAAGACGCAGCGCTGAAGATACCGGGGATGGACGCGCGCGGCAGCTTCGGTGCAGCTGATTTCGTGAGCTGGTTTGACGGGCATCCGGATGTTCCGCGCACCTGGCCGTTGCAAGCCGAGTCGGCCGCCGTCATCGGAAACGGAAACGTAGCGCTGGATGTCGCGAGAATGCTCATCAAGCATCCCGACGATCTGTTGCCGACGGAGATTCCCGACAACGTGTACCAGGGGCTGAAATCCTCGCCGATTACCGATGTGCATGTATTCGGCCGTCGAGGTCCGGCGCAAGCAAAATTCTCCCCGCTCGAGTTGCGTGAGCTCGGTGAACTGCGCGACGTCGACATGATCGTTGCTGATGAAGACTTCGAGATCGATGAAGCGAGCCAAAACGCGATTGACACGAACAAGCAGGTTTTTGTGTTGATGAAGGTGATGAACGAGTGGCGCTCACGCACGGTCGGTGGCGCGAGCCGGCGGTTGCACATGCACTTCTATGCGGCTCCTCGGGAGCTCGTTGTCGACGACGCGGGTGCGGTCAGCGCGATTCGATACGAACGCACGGCACCCGACGGTAAGGGCGGGTTCGCTGACACAGGCGAAATGCGGGAGATTCCCATCCAGGCCTCCTATCGTGCCGTCGGTTATTTTGGTTCACCGCTGGCAGACATCCCGTTTGACGAAAAGTACGGTGTCATCCCCAACCACGAAGGTCAGGTTGTTGGTGCCGACGGCAAGCCCATCGGCGGTCTCTACGCCACGGGTTGGATAAAGCGTGGTCCGGTCGGCCTCATCGGCCACACCAAGTCCGATGCGATGGAGACGGTCAGGCACCTCATCGAAGACAAAGCGACGTGGTGGCAACCGACCAACCCCGACGAAAGCGAAATCGTCGATCTGCTCACTGAGCGCGGGGTTGAATTCACCACGGTCGACGGATGGGTCGCTCTCGACGAACACGAGAAGGCGTTGGGAGCCGCGCAGGGTCGTGCCCGCATCAAAGTCGTCGACCGCGACGAGATGATTCGTATCTCGCGCCCATAGGGGAAACTGACCTGGATCTGTCGGCGGGTTTCTCGCAGCGTTATTGGTCGATAAGTTCGGACACGCCCGCTTCAAAGACCTCGTGATGTCGCGCCACGTCGGCCAACGACGTCGTCGGACACATCAACGCCATGTTGTGAAATGGCGTGAGCAAGATCCCACGATTTGCCAAATACAGGTGGAGGTAGTCTTCGAGGTCACCGTCCGCGCTCTCGTGTGACGCAGTCCCATTAGCCGGGTACGGCTTTGCGAATCGATATTCTGCCCGTGCTCCGAGTTGGTTTATCGACCACGGCAAGTCGTACTTTTCGAAAATTGCCGAAACGCCCTCGGTGAACGCAGTCGCCGTCGCGATCATGGTCACGAACGCGTCTTCGGTGAGCACGTGTTCGAGCGTTGCACGCATGGCCGCCACCGAAAGTGGGTTGCCGGCGAGAGTGCCCCCGACGCCGCCCATGTCGACGAGGTCGAGATCCTCGCGTGCGAGAGCCTGGGCCGCGAAGTCGGCACTCAATCCGTATGCTCCGGTGGGGATGCCCCCGCCGATCGACTTGCCAATAATGACGATGTCGGGCTCAAGGGCATCCCGTTTCGTCATGCCACCCGGCCCGGCAGAGAACGTGTGCGTTTCGTCAATGATCAGCAGCGTGCCGTACTTGCGTGTGAGTGCCCTCACGCCTTCGTGATAGCCCGGTTGCGGCAGCACGATGCCGATGTTGGTGAGCGCCGGTTCAATGAGCACCGCGGCGACGTCACCGTGAGCGAGTTCGCGTTCGAGCACGTCGAGATCATTGAATTCCGCGACCCTACTCGTTTCGGTGACGTCGACCGGGGAACCGACGTTGCCCGGACGGCTCATCCCGTGCCCGTCCGGACCGACCACGATGAGCGATTCGTCGACCGAGCCGTGGTAACAGTACGAGTGAAACAAAATCTTGGAGCGGCCGGTCAGCGCACGCACGAGCCGTATCGCCCACCGGTTTGCGTCCGTGGCGGTGAGTGCGAAACTCCATCGGTCCATACCAAATCGACGAGTCAATTCGGCTCCCACCCACTCGGCATCCTCGGTGGGAAGCATGGTGGTGAGTCCACCCTGTGTCGAAATACGTCGAGTGATGGCGTCGACAACCGCAGGGGCCGAGTGACCTGCCATGGCCCCCGTGTCACCGAGTGCGAAGTCGATGTATTCGATGCCGTCAATATCCCAGACGCGATTTCCCTGAGCTCGATCGACATAAATCGGAAACCCGCCGGCTTTTTTGTTCATCCAGGTCATGGGTACTCGGCCAAACAGGTGATCGGCGCGAGCATAAGCCGCCGCTGAGGTGGGGTGGAGTCGCACAAACTCGCGTTGCTCGCGGTCGTTGAGCGTGGCCAAGCGTTGACGATCAATCATGTTCTCGACATTACGTCAGCGCGGAGGCTCCGTGCCAGCGCATCGCGGTGGCACGCGTCACAATAGGGTCATGACCGTATGGCATGAGGATGTTCTGTCTCACGGGTTTGCTGCCCGCACGCTCAGCTTGGGCCAAGACTCCGAAGGTGACGTTGTCGCCACGCTCGTGCGGGCTCCCGCACCAGCTCCGCGCTCACGTGTTCTGTCGTGGATGCGCGCTGCCGGGGTAGCCGAGAACACCGATGTGCTCTATGTGCACGGCTGGTCGGATTACTTCTTTCAAGAACACCTTGCTCGCTTTTGGCGCACTGAGGGAGCGCAGTTTTACGCGCTCGATTTGCGTAAGTATGGCCGGAGTATTCGACCCGGACAAACACTCGGTTATGTGGACAATCTGCAAACCTACGATGCGGACATTGACGCAGCGATTGACGCGATGGGGCCGCGCGCCGGACGTCGCCTCGTTCTGATGGGTCATTCGACCGGAGGTTTAACGCTCAGTTTGTGGGCGGCTCGACACCCGAAACGGTTTGACGCTCTCGTGCTCAACAGTCCTTGGCTCGAGTATCAACTTTCGGCGGCGGCCCGGGCGGCCATCACGCCTGCCCTCGGTGTTTCCGCACGCCTCGATCCCAAGGCCACGATGCCGAGCATCGACTTCGGTTTTTACACGCGCACTGTATCGAACAAGTTTGACGGCGAATGGGAGGTGAATCTCGACTGGCGTCCGCCCCGCGGGTTCCCGGTTCGACCAGGATGGTTGAACGCCGTCCTCGCGGGCCATGCACATGTGGCGACCGGATTGGACATTGAAGCTCCCGTGCTTGTTTTGCTCTCAACGAGAAGCATGTTGGTCCCGCGCTGGTCGCCGGACATGGCACGTGCCGACGTTGCGATTGACGTGGATATCGTGGCCAGGCGGGCCATAAATTTGGGCACAAACGTCACGATTCGACGAATTCGGGATGCGATGCACGATGTGTTCCTTTCCGCACGGCCCGTTCGAACCCTGGCTTTTGATTCGCTCCGCACGTGGTTGCGTGGAAATCTCGTCACACCAACCACTTAAACTCACTGTCATGGACGCCTTTCACGACAACAGCGTGCTGGTCGCGACATCGACCGGCATCGTGCGCGGATCTCACGACGGCGACACGCGGCGCTGGCTTGGAATTCCGTATGCCGCGGATCCCGTCGGCGACCTGCGCTTCCGCTCGCCTCGGCCACATCCGCACTGGCCGGGTGTGCGAGACGCCCTTGCATTTGGTGACATTGCCCCGCAGGTACCGACGAAGGTCATGCCGATTCCGCCGGGCGTCGAAATATCTGAATCGTGCCTCAATCTGAATGTCTGGGCTCCTCGTCTCGGTGAGGAATCTGAGTCAGGCGATACGGTGGCGAGCTCGCCGAGCGATTCGACGGCTCCGCGCCCGGTCATGGTGTGGATTCATGGCGGAGCCTATTTTGTGGGATTCTCGGCGCAACGGATGTACAACGCGCGCGCCCTGTGCGAGGCGACTGATTGCATCATTGTCACTCTCAACTACCGCCTGGGCGCACTCGGTTTTCTTGATTTTTCGACATTCGGCGACGTGGACCACATTTTCGACACCAACGTGGGACTTCGTGACATTGTTGCGGCACTCGAGTGGGTTCGGGACAACATCGCGGCGTTTGGTGGCAACCCGAATGACGTCACTCTTTTTGGTGAATCTGCGGGCGGCGGCTGCGTTACGACGTTGATGACGTCGCCGTATGCCTCCGGACTCTTTCACCGCGCCATTGCGCAAAGCTCACCGGTGACGAGCGTGTACGGTCCCGAGCGAGCAACCTCGATGGCATCGATGTACCTCGAGCTCGTCGGAATTGATCCCGCGAACGCGAAGACCGAGCTGCGTGAAATGTCGGCTCACGAACTAGCCGCGCCGACTCTCCACCTTCTCAACGAGGTGGCTCACACCGCGCCCGGAACCGTCGCATTTGCTCCGGTGATTGACGGAGACATCGTCCCGGAGAGCCCGATTGAGGTGTTTCGTGCCGGCGGGCAGATGCGCATCCCGCTGATTATTGGCACGAATCACGATGAGACGTCCCTGTTCAAATTGATGAAATCGCCGTTGATGCCCATGCACGAATCGACGGTGCAGGCCATGTTTGACCAGGTACTCGCCGACAAGCCGGAACTCGCCCACGTCGAGGGTGACATCACGCGCGTGTATCCCGATTACCCCAAACAAAAGGGAGCTATGGAAATTTCGCGGGACGCGGGCTTTCGCATGCCGTCCATTTGGGCTGCGGAGGCGCACTCTCGCGTCGCACCCACCTGGATGTACCGCTTCGATCAAGCCCCGCCCATGCTCAAGCTGTTGGGCATCGGCGCTAGCCACGCGGCCGAGTTGCCCTACGTCTTTGGGACCCTGCCGGACAAGGTCCGCGCAGTCGATATCGGATTCCGATTCGGTGGGTTGCGGCAGGCGCACGAGGTCTCACAGCGCGTGCAAACGCATTGGGCGCAATTTGCGTCGACAGCAGACCCGGCGACACCGGACTTGCCCTGGCCGAAATACGACGAAGTCACGCGTGCCACGCTCATCATTGACGGCACTGACCGTGTCGAGGACGACCCGGAAGGCGACGTTCGTGCGGCCTGGGGCGACGAACCGATTGGCTTTGACTAGCGGAAGTTGACGAACTGCAGCGAGACGCCGAAGTCCTCCGATTTGAGCATCGCCATGGTTGCCTGCAGATCGTCACGGCTCTTGGAACTCACGCGAACTTCGTCGCCTTGAATCTGAGCGTGTACTGACTTGGGTCCACCGTCGCGAATAGCTTTCGTGATTTTTTTCGCCGACTCCTGATCGATGCCCTGTTTGAGGGTGGCCTCGATGCGGAACTCTTTGCCGCTGGGGAATGGGTCACCCGCATCCAAACTTCGAAGCGAGATTCCTCGCTTGATGAGCTTGGCCTCGAATACTTCGAGCACGGCCTTGACGCGTTCCTCGGCGCTCGCCTTCATGAGAATTTTCTCGCCGCTCCATTCGATGGAGGCCCCGACGCCCTTGAAGTCGTAGCGGGTTTCAATTTCTTTCGACGCTTGATTGAGAGCGTTGTCCGCCTCCATCTTGTCGACCTTGCTCACAACGTCAAACGATGAATCTGCCATGTGGAACAGAATAAA
>RFQD01000201.1 GCA_009925875.1 Microbacteriaceae bacterium
CGGCGACGGCCTTCTTCATCGCTGCCTGCGACTGCGTGCGCACGGCCTCGATGCCCTTGTCATCGATGAGCTTGAGCTTCTTCATTTCATTGGCAACCCGCGTGAGCGGGTCGCGCGCAATCCACTCGGCTTCTTCATCCTTCGGGCGGTACCCGAACGCGCTGCCGGGGTAGGGCCCGTTCTGGTGGAAGAAGCGGTACACCTCGGCCTCGACAAGCGCCGGGCCCTTGCCCGAGCGCATGTATTCACTCGCCTGCTCCATGGCGAGGTGCACAGCGAGCGGGTCCATGCCGTCAACCTGCCACGACGGGAAGTTGAATCCGAGGGCGCGCGCTGAGAGGCGGGTCTCGTTGGTGACTTCACTGACGTGCGTTGAGACGGCGTACATGTTGTTCTCGATGAAGAAGCAGAGTGGCAGATCCCAAGCCGCGGCGAGGTTCATGGTCTCGAGAACCGAACCGATGTTGGTTGCACCATCACCGAAATACGTGACCGAGATGTCGGTGGTCTTTGCGTGCTTCTGCGACCACGCGTTACCGGCAGCCAGCGGTACACCTCCTCCGACGATGGCGTTGGTGCCAAGAGCGCCGGCGTCGAGCCACTGGAGGTGCATCGAACCACCGCGACCACCGGAGTAGCCCTGCGCGAGTCCGAGAATCTCAGCAAGTGTGCGCTGAAGCATGGTTTGCGTATCCGCGTTCACCAGCTTGGTGAGGTTCATGCCCTTGGGGTTGACGAACGCCAACGCCTTGCCCAAAAACTGGTGGTGTCCGCGGTGGGTTCCGTTGACCGCATCCGTCGGGCGAAGCGCCACGGTCGAACCGACAGCGCCACCCTCTTGACCGATGCTCGAGTGCGCTGGGCCGTGAACGAGTCCTTCGCCGGCGAGTTCGAGAACGGCTTCTTCGAAGGCGCGCACGAGGTGCATCTGTCCGAGCAGGTTCGCCAAGAGTTTGGGGTCGGCCGCCTTGTAGTCGGCGTCGGTCGTTTCGAGTTTGACCCACGGGGATCCGGGCTCGAGTGGAGTGATGCGGGGCATGCGGTGCGCTCCTAAAAAGTCGTTCTCACAAACGTTCGGGTCACGGTTTTGTGACTCGAGCATATTGCACGAATGTATCCAATGCCAAGTCTTTTTTCGCCATTCCTGCTTGATATCGCCCACAAACTGTTCATAATGGATACATCCGCCGGTCGTTGGCGGTCGTCAAGCGAACTCTGGAGGAGACATGAACGCAGGCATTCCCGGACTTCGCGGCGCCGAACACATCGGCTTTACCGTGCCCGACATTGAGCAGGCACATGACTTTTTCGTCAACGTCATCGGATGCGATTTCGTGTACAAGTTGGGCCCGTGGAAGCGCGACGACAACTGGTTCGCCGAGCACCTCAACATTGACCCGCGCAGCGTGCTCAAAGAACTGCGGTTTTACCGTTGCCACTTCGGCCCGAACTTCGAAGTGTTCGAATTCGAGGCTCCCGATCACAACACCACGCCGCCGCGCAACAGCGACGTCGGGGGTCATCACATTGCGTTCTATGTCGACGATATGGATGAGGCACTCGCGTACCTCCAGGCGAAAGGCATTCGCGTGCTCGGGGAACCCACCGCGAGTAGCTCGTTCAGTGAGGGTCAGCGCTGGGTCTACTTCCTGAGTCCGTGGGGCATGCAGTTCGAGCTCGTGAGTTTTCCGCACGGCAAGGCATACGAGAAAGACGCGCCGATAAAGTTGTGGCATCCCGCGCATCCGTCGAAGTGACTTCTCCCATGACAATCATCAACACCCCGCCGAACAGTGTGCTGAGCACGCGCATCGCCGACGAACTACGACAGGCGATTCTCTCGGGCGAGCTTTCCCCCGGCGAGCGCATTCGACAGGAAGAACTGGCTGAGCAATTCGGTGCAAGCCGGATTCCCGTTCGCGAAGCCCTCCGCATTCTGGTGACCGACGGGCTGGTCACCTCTGCTCCTGCGTTACAACCTGCCCGAACTGACGACGGGGGATCTGTCGCGCGCGACCGAGTTGGTCGAACTCATGAAACACGCACCCGACCTCGAGACGTTCATGCGCCTCGACCGAGAGTTTCACTGGATCACCTACTCGCGGGTGGAAACCAACAGTCTCACCCACCTCATCGAGCGACTGTGGAACACGACGCAACCCTACCGACGCGTGTTCATGAAGCTCGTGCGCAGTGGCGGCATCGAGGTCACGCATCTCGAACACGAACTACTCCTCGAAGCCATCAAGCGGCGGGACAGCGAAGAGGCCGAAAGCATTCTGCACGGGCACATTCGACGCACGCGCATCGAGCTCGACCGGCACCCCGAGGTGTTCGCGCACGAGTTCGAGAAGTCCGACTAACGGACAGCCAACGTCGAACCTAATTCCATCATTCGCGCAATCAGCGGTTCGAGATTCTGGATGCCCCGCTCGCGAGTTCCTGACTCGATTTCTGCCGCGAACTCGACGACGGCCTGGTTCGCGGGGGCTCGCTGCCCTGCCGACTCGAGCACGCGCACAACGGTCCCGTTGATCTCGTTCACCTCGCTGTGGCGGTGCTTCATCCAGTCTTGAAGAATCGTCGACCGCGAGTAGCTGAGAATGTAATTCGCGACGAGTTCGTTCAACACTGTTTCGACAAACGTGTCGGGGTTCGCCGCCCGTTCCCCGGTCATGCCGAAGATCGGGCGAACCGTGCATCCGTCTGCCAGAGTCGCCGTGATTGCTTCGTTTCCGGCTTCAAGCATGATGTCGTAGAGCCCGGGCGTTTTCGCCGCATCCGCGATGGAGAGGTCCATGATGGCCGAGGGCACCAGTTCAGCGGCATTGAGCGCGAGTTTCATCCACTTCGCCGACCTGATGTCGTCGGTCACTTCGACGACACCCGCGTGGCGCAAGATCGCCGCGGCAGTCTCGACGTGATGCGCAGCCGCCG
>RFQD01000202.1 GCA_009925875.1 Microbacteriaceae bacterium
CGCCGGTGATCGTCATCGACTGTTCCTTGTTCGTTCCCTTGTCCTTGGCGGACACGTGGACGATTCCGTTGGCATCAATGTCGAAGGTGACCTCGACCTGCGGGACTCCACGAGGTGCGGGTGCAATTCCGGTGAGTTCGAAGTTTCCGAGCGACTTGTTGTCACGCGTGAAGTCGCGCTCTCCCTGGAAGACCTGGATCGACACGGACGGCTGGTTGTCGTCGGCGGTCGTGAAGGTCTCGGAACGCTTGGTCGGAATCGCGGTGTTGCGCTCGATGAGCTTGGTCATGATGCCACCCTTGGTCTCGATTCCGAGACTCAGCGGCGTGACGTCGATGAGGAGAACGTCCTTGCGTTCTCCGCGCAAGACACCGGCCTGCAGGGCGGCGCCTACGGCAACGACCTCGTCGGGGTTGACACCCTTATTGGGCTCCTTGCCTCCCGTGAGGCTCTTGACGAGCTCCACTACGGCCGGCATGCGAGTCGATCCGCCCACGAGAACGACGTGTGCGACATCCGCCACTTTCACACCGGCCTCGCGGATGACGTCTTCGAACGGCTTCTTCGTGCGATCGAGCAGGTCGCTCGTCATCGACTCGAATTGCGCGCGCGTGAGGGTTTCATCTAGGTTGGCCGGACCATTCTCGGTGAGCGACAAGTAGGGCAGCTGGATGTTCGTTGTCATCGACGACGACAGCTCTTTTTTCGCCTGCTCGGCAGCTTCCTTGAGACGTTGAAGGGCAATCTTGTCTTTGCTGACGTCGACTCCCGTGGATTCCTTGAATCGCTTGATGAGGTGGTCCACGATGCGTTGATCCCAGTCGTCACCACCAAGGCGGTTGTCACCGGACGTCGCGCGCACCTGAATGGTCGAGAAGTCGTCGTCTTTCCCCACTTCGAGAAGCGACACGTCAAACGTTCCGCCACCGAGGTCGAAGACCAGAATGAGTTCGTCCTCTTTGCCCTTGTCCAGTCCGTACGCGAGAGCGGCGGCTGTGGGCTCGTTGATGATGCGCAACACGTTGAGTCCGGCGATTTCACCGGCATCCTTCGTGGCCTGACGCTCGGCATCGTTGAAGTACGCGGGAACCGTGATGACGGCATCGGTGACAGGAGCCCCGAGGTATTGTTCCGCGTCTCGCTTGAGCTTGCCCAAAATGCGGGCAGAAATTTCTTGGGGGGTGTATTTCTTGTCGTCAATCGTGGTCGTCCAGTCGGTACCGATGTGACGCTTGACGGACGCAATGGTGCGATCGACGTTGGTGACGGCCTGGCGCTTTGACGGTTCACCGACCAGCACCTCGCCGTCCTTGGTGAACGCGACGACCGACGGGGTCGTGCGGAAACCTTCGGCGTTGGCAATGACGGTGGGTTCGCCACCTTCGAGTACGGCGACAACCGAGTTGGTTGTTCCGAGGTCGATGCCTACTGCTCGTGACATATGTGTTGTTCTCCTTTGTGTTCCCCCTCGACGAGGGAGTAACGTGATCTGACTCCCGTTCGAATGAGACTTGAGTCTTAGTGACTCAACTATGCCAGTCGGGACGGGTGGCTGTCAAGCCACAGGTCTAAACCTGAGTCACGAGCACTCAGGTTTGAGCAATCGCGCGCTGTGACGCAGAGACTGGGCCCACGCGACGCACGGCGAGCCCACCCATGAGACCCTCCGCTTCACCCCGTGTTCGCAAGATCGTCACATAAATCTCGGGCGTGGCAGGTGCAGAAGTTCACGAACGGGTCTACCCTCATGGCATGAGCGAAGTCGCCGCACCCGTCCGAATTCCGCGTCGTCAAGTCTGGAGCTGGGCACTCTGGGACTGGGGCACCTCTGCATTCAGCGTGCTCATCACCACCTTCGTTTTTGCTCGGTACATCGTCTCCGATTACTTCGTCGACCCGGCGACTCTGGCGGCCTACACGGCTAATGGAGGTGCTGACGGAACCGGTCCGGCGAAAGTCGCGTATGACGCCGCCGTGGCAGATCTCACCAGTGCCGTCGGGTGGGCGCTCGGTATCGGTGGACTCGCCATCGCCATCATCGCCCCCATACTGGGTCAACGTTCCGATGCCGGCGGTCGACGCAAACTCTGGCTCGGCATCAACACTGGTGTCGTCATCGCGGTCACCGTCGCTATGTTCTGGGTCGAAGGCGCCCCGCAATTCTTCCTCCTCGGCGTCGTCTTACTCACCATCGGCAACGTCTTCTACGAAATCGCGAACGTGAACTACAACGCCATGCTCCTTCAAGTGTCGACGCCCAAAAACATCGGGCGCATCTCTGGCTTCGGCTGGGGAATGGGATACGTGGGTGGAATCGTCGTCCTGCTCTTGGCGCTCGTCGGATTCGTGCTGGGTGATCCGCCGTATTGGTTTGGCGTCACGAGTGATCTGGGAATGAACATCCGCGCCATCGCCCTTCTCGCGGCCGCCTGGTCGCTGATATTCGCCATTCCCATCCTCATCTGGGTCCCGTCGAACGCCGCGGTTCAACCTGGCCGAATCGGGCTGTGGGCGTCGTACCGCAAGCTCTTCGTCACGATTCGGGACCTTTACCGCAACGATCGTCAGACGTTCTACTTTTTGCTCGCGAGCGCGGTGTTTCGGGATGGTCTCGCCGCCGTTTTTGCCTTTGGCGGGATTCTCGCGGGAGCGGTGTTTGGACTAACGAATACCGAAGTGATTCTCTTTGCCGTGGCCGGAAACCTGGTAGCCGGAATCGGAGTTTTCTCCGCCGGTTGGTTTGACGACAGGTTCGGCGCGAAGAGAGTCATTATTTGGTCGCTCGTCGGGCTCATCGTCACGGCGGTCGTTCTCTTCTTCGCCCACGACGGAGGGGCGCTTGCCTTCTGGATTGGCGGACTCGTATTGAGTCTGTTTGTGGGACCGGCGCAATCGTCCAGTCGCTCCTACCTCGGTCGACTCGCCCCCGC
>RFQD01000203.1 GCA_009925875.1 Microbacteriaceae bacterium
CGCGGACACGATCGTCGCCGTCGCCGCACCCACGATGGCGACTCCACCGAGCATGAGCATGACGGCAAAAATCCGGCCCGGGACCGTCACCGGAACCATGTCGCCGTAGCCCACGGTCGAAATCGTGCACATTGCCCACCACAACGAATCGCCAAACGACACGATCGTGGCACCCGGCGCATGTCGTTCGCACGCAAACACCGCCAACGAAATCACGTAAATAAAGAGGACAGCGGAACCACCCGCATAAATCGTGATTCGTGCACGCAGCGACGCACCGGACGCGCCGCTAAAGATTCGAATCCGACCGAGATACTCCAGCAGCAGAAGCGGGCGTAGCAGGGGGATGAGGAGAGAAAACAAGTCGATGATGTTGTTTCGCACGAATCGAATGCGGTGCTCCGACAGGTGCATTCGCACGAAATAGTCAACGATGAATGCGACATAGGTCACCGTAATGATGCCCAAAATGACGAGGTCGACCGAACCACGAAACGGCTGATCGTCAAGAATCATGACCGAATACGCCACGAGAAAAACCAACGACAGCACAATCATGGGCCAGGTTGTCGCGTTGTCCCAGCGAATTTCCCGAGCCGAACGGACATCCAAAATGGTGTCGAGAATCGTTTCCGGATTCGCAGCCGCAGCGTCTTTTGACGTGTCGCGAGGGACCTTCTTGTCTGCCATGCGACAAGGGTACTCAATCGCTTCTATTACCGAGTGTTACTCGCAACGTTGAGCAGGCGATGACTGGCGGAATACGGTGCCTATCAGACCACAACAACCACCATCTCACTCACCAAGTTCACGGAGCACAACATGACCAACCCCGCCGAATGGAAATTTGAAACCAAGCAGGTTCACTCGGGCGCAAGCCCCGACCCGGTGACCAACGCTCGGGCCACGCCGATCTACCAGACCACGTCCTACGTGTTCAACAGCTCGGAGCACGCCGCAAACCTCTTCGCGCTCGCAGAGTTCGGCAACATCTACACGCGTATCCAGAACCCCACGCAAGATGTCGTCGAGCAGCGCGTCGCCGCTCTCGAAGGCGGCACCGCGGCCCTCCTCGTGTCGTCGGGCCAGGCTGCCGAAACGTTTGCGGTGCTCAACATCGCGCAAGCCGGCGACCACATCGTGTCGTCGTCATCGATCTACGGTGGAACGTACAACCTGTTCAAGTACACGTTGGCAAAACTCGGTATCGACGTCACGTTCGTCGAGAATCAGGATGACGCCGACGAATGGCAACGTGCCGTTCGTCCGAACACGAAGCTGTTCTTCGCCGAGACAATCGGAAACCCGCGGGTCAACATCCTGGACATTGAACTCGTCTCGAAGGTTGCTCACGAGAACGGCGTTCCCCTGATCGTCGACAACACGATTGCAACGCCGTACCTGATTCGTCCGCTCGAGCACGGCGCAGACATCGTCATCCATTCAGCAACCAAGTTCCTCGGCGGGCACGGCACGGTCATCGGCGGTGTCATCGTCGACGGCGGTAAGTTCGCGTGGTCGAAGAACGTGGAGAAGTTCCCCGGTCTGACCGAGCCCGACCCGTCGTATCACGGAGCGAGCTACACGACCGTTCTTGGTGACGCCATTGCGTACATCATCAAGGCTCGCGTTCAACTGCTGCGCGACCTTGGCTCGTCGATTGCTCCTGCGAGCGCATGGCAGATCATTCAAGGCATCGAAACGCTGTCGCTGCGAATCGAACGCCACGTCGAGAATGCCAAAACAATTGCCGAGTGGCTCGAAAAGCACCCGCAGGTTGCCTCGGTCAACTACGCCGGACTCAAGTCGAGCCCGTGGTTCTCGGCCGGTCAAAAGTATGCCCCGAAGGGTGTCGGCGCCATCGTGTCGTTCGAACTCAAGGGCGGTGTCGAGGCCGGTAAGGCATTCGTCGACAGCCTCGAGCTGTTCAGCCACCTGGCGAACATCGGTGACGTGCGCTCGCTGGTCATCCACCCGGCGTCCACGACGCACTCGCAACTCACCCCCGAGCAGGCGCTCACCACGGGAGTGACGCCCGGTCTCGTGCGCCTGTCGGTCGGCATCGAAAACGTGGCCGACCTCCAGGCCGATCTCGAGGTTGGTCTCGCCGCAGCCGCCAAGGTTGCGTCCTAGACCTCCGGGTTCTGCTGACTCATTCCTAGAAACCCTCATATGGGAGTTGTCCCGTTCACGCCAACCGGTGTGAACGGGACAACTCTTTTCCCGGCTACCGCGCCGAGGTGGCCAAGTAGGCAGAAACGGTTGCGGCGAGCGACTTTTCGCTCACGAAGTTGCCCCATCGATCTTTCTCGAGAGTGCCGAGGCGTTCGCGGAGCATCTGAGTCTCGCGATCGAGCGACGTCGTGGAGTGCTTCCAGACAATTGAGTCGGCAAGGTTTGATCGTCCATGCTCAATCACGTCAGCAAAGATGTCTTTCGCTTCGTCAGAAGATGTGCGACCACGCAGAGCAATGCGCTCGCGAATCAGTGGGCCGAACTGAATGATGAAGAAGACCATCTTGCGCCAGAGCCACAACCGAAATCCGGGCTTTTTTGGGCGAATGGCACTCGGCTGCGCTGACACCGAATCCGAAAAATCAACAGCGATGCGAGTAAACAAGAAGGCCAGCCAGCGATAGACGATGCGCATGTTCTCAATGGACCAGCCTTCGCCGACAGCATCGTCAATCAGTCGCGCATATTCCTTTTCGCTGTACCCGGTGCGATTGATTTCGGACGGATACGTAAAGAAGTCCTTGTTCGCCGGCACCACAACTGGGATCCCAAACGCGGCAAACTCGGCACCGACGTTGGAACGGTAGCCCAGCAAAACATCCACAATCTGGACCAGGTCATAAATGCTCACGTCATCCGAGGGCATATTGATCGCAACGTTCTCCGGCGCGTCCT
>RFQD01000204.1 GCA_009925875.1 Microbacteriaceae bacterium
TCATAGGCAATCATGCCTAGTCGGATCATCCACGAGGGTCGCGTGTTTCGCGAGAAGAACGGCATAATGAGGCGAACCGGCTTGACCAGGTGTGGAGCGACGTGAAAGAGGCGTTCGCGCTCTCGCAATGATTCACGGACCAGGGGGACGTCACCGTGTTCGAGATAACGCAGTCCGCCGTGAACGAGTCGGCCCGACCAGGCAGATACACCGGCGCAGAAGTCTTCTTGCTCGACGAGCGCTACCCGGAGTCCTCGCTCAGCGGCGTCTCGCGCGATGCCAAGACCGTTAATGCCCGCACCGATGACAATCAGATCGAAGTGCGCGGTCTGCGGGGTTTGCGGAGTTTGCGAAGTCTGCTTCACGAGGTCTCCCTAGAAGAAAAAAGTCACCAAGCATTTTTTGCAAATACTTAGTCAATATATGATTATGCATTCACTATACTAGGACAGCGCTCGAATTTCTATCGCTCGGGCTCCCCCACCGACCGTCGTTGCGACTCAAGACGTCACGACGCGAAGATTCATTCTGAATCTGACAAAATATTCACGAACCACACTTGAAAGCAAGGAACTTCCGATGAGCCCGGAGCCCGATCTCGACCAGTTGCGCATGATGACGAAGGTCTCGCATCTGTACCACAATCGCGGAATGGTTCAGTCCGAGATTGCGCGTCAGCTCGGACTCTCCCAGGCTCGAGTCTCCCGACTCCTGTCGGCGGCTGAAGAAGCCAACATCGTTCGCACAATCATCGTTCCGCCGCCAGGGCTAAATTCTGACCTCGAACAACGTCTCGAAAGTGAGTTCGGACTCCTCGAAGTTCACGTCGTAGATGCGACCGGTGAAGATGAAAAAGAGCGCGCACGTACGCTCGGACGTGCGCTCGCCAACGTTTTTGAAATCATGCCCATCGAAGACAAGAACATCGGGTTCACCTCGTGGAGTAACTCAATGCGCGCGTTTGTCGACGTGCTCAATCGGCCGCACGCGAAAGCGAAACACATCATCGAAATGCTCGGTGGCGTCGGAAAACCCGGGGTGCAGCATCTGGCAACGCAAGCCACGGAAAGCTTGGCCAATTTGACGGATGCGGCGCCTCAGTTCTTGCGCGTACCGGGAGTTGTGCCATCTGTTTCAGTCAAGACAGCAATCCTCGATAGTGACAGCTTCGCGCGCTCGACGCTCGAGGCGTTAAACCATCTCGACATTGCACTCGTCGGATTGGGAAACTGTGAAATTCGCTCCGAGGTAATGGCCGAAGGCAACTTCTTCACTGAAGAGCAATTTGCGAAAATTCGCGAGCTCGGCGCAGTGGGAGAAATCAACCTGCGATTCATCGATAAGGATGGGCGACCCGTCGTCTCTGAACTCGACGACCTCGTAATTGGGGTCACCCTCGAACAAGTCAAGAAGGCTGATCGCCGAATTGGTGTTTCGGGCGGAGAAGCGAAACGCGATGCGGCGCTGGCTGCGGTGCGTGGTGGCTGGATCAACGTTTTCATCACGGATGAAGAGACCGCCGAGTATCTGCTCGAAAAAGGACCCGCGCGCTAAACAGTCCCGGCCGACGGACCACAACGAAGACCCGCTTGCAAATATCAAGCGGGTCTTCGTTCTTTCCCTCAATCGCCTAGAGGCGTGACACGACCTCTTTGACGAGCGGCCACACGCGTTCGACCGACTTGTAGTTCACCTTTTCAGCAGGCGAGTGCAACCCGTGCAACTCGGTGCCGATAGAGATGATGTCTGCGACCGGCACACGGCGGCTAAACATTCCGAGTTCCAGTGAGCACTGCGACACCTCGACCGTGGGTTCCCCGCCGAGCACGTCGCGATAAGCAGCCGTGGCCACAGCGAGCAGCTCGGAATCTGGACGGTAGGGGAATTCGGGCGCGTCCAAACCAAACATTTCCATGGTGACGCCGCCGCCGACGGCGGCGACGAGCGAGCGCACACGGTTGTAAAGCTCGTGCTTACGCGACGTCACAGCCGATGTGATGGTCGACATGAGCTGAATTCCACTTGAGGTTGGACGAATTGTTCCCAAGTTGTTTGACGTCTCCACTCGACCGGGAACGCGCAAGTTCCAGCTGATCACGCCGTGGGGAATGAGCAACGTGACAGCAGCGAACCGGAGACCGGCAGCCTTCGAGAAAACCTGTGCGGGAACATCCGTTGCAACAAGTTCGAGTCGCACACCAGGGTCAGCGACGCCGTACTCATAGCGAAGTGCCTCATCGAGTTCGGAAACGACGGCACTAACCGCGTCGGCGTCTTCCGGCTTGATGACGAGCACGACGTCCGCGTCGGCGGGAATCGCGTTGTTCTGCGCGCCACCGAAGGGGGCCGAGATTCGAGCATCCACCTTGTCAGAGACCGCGTTGATCGCGCGAGCCAGAATCTGCAGTGCGTTGGCACGTTCGAGCTGGATGTCGAACTCGCAGTGCCCACCCTGCAAGCCGCGCACCATGAGGTGGCGGGCCGCCGAGTGCGACGCTGGCGCGGATTCGAGTTCAGCAGGAATATCGACGGTGAACGTGACGTCACCGCTACAGCCAGCGAGGATCTCTTTGTCGGTGATCCAGTTGAAGTCGATCATGCGGCGACCCTTCAACTGGGTCGTGTCGAACTGGTTTGCTCCCGCCTTGCCCTGCTCCTCCATGGCCGTGAGAACTGCCTCCAGCGGGGGGTGCGGGGTTTCGGTGTCATTCAGAAGCGCCAGAATGTACGACACACCGATGCCGTTGTCAGCGCCGAGTGAGGTGCCATCGGCAGTGATGTAGTCGCCGTCGAGCAACAGACGAATCGGGTCGGTGGCGAAGTTGATTTCGACGCCTTCGGCTTTCTCGCAGACCATGTCGAGGTGTCCGTGCAGCACCAGCGGTGCCGAATTTTCGAGGCCGCCCTGAC
>RFQD01000205.1 GCA_009925875.1 Microbacteriaceae bacterium
GTCCCACTGGCGGCGGAACTCAGCCGCGTCGAGCGTGCCCGTGAGTTCATCCCCGCCCACACGAAGCCACTCGTCCATGAGTTCTTTCGTGACCTCGGGGTGGAACTGCACACCGAGTGAGTTGCCGGCCTTGAATACCTGCGGTGCGTAGTCGTTCTGCGCGAGGATCTCGACGTCGTCGGGCAGCTCGACCTTGTCGTTGTGCCACGAGAACCAAGGGCCAGGCGCGGTCGGGCATCCGGCCGTCGTATCGAACGAGATCATGCCGACCTCCATGCGATCGTTTCTGACCGTGCGACCACCGAGCACCTCGGCGAGGAGCTGTGCTCCGAAGCAGATGCCGAGGTAGGGAGTCCCGCGGTCACGCACAGAACGAATGAACTCAATCTCGCGCTCGACCCACGGGCGCGTGTCCGGGTTGTAGGCGTGCGTGAACGAGCCGAACATGATCACCGCATCGAGCCCGTCGAGCGACGGAAAGTCGGTGTTCGCGTCGAGGAACCCGTCGTAGGCGGGCGTTGCCTTCAACACCTCGTGGTGAAGCACCGTGTGACCGAGCTCGGTCAGATACTCCGCAACGTAGCCGTAGTCGGATGCGACGGTCTCTTCGTGCGTGATGAGCAGGATTGTTTTCGACACGGTCATTCCCTTGGATTCGGTGAAGGCGACTAAATGACGTCGCGGTAGCGGGTGGTCTCCCAGTCGGTGACCCATTGGGCGAACGCCGCCATCTCATTCTGTTGCATCACCGTGAAGTTCTCGACGAAATCGGTGCCGAAACACTGCGTCGCCCACGCGCTGTTCGAGAAGTTGGCGAGCGAGTCGCGCATGTTCGTCTCGAAACGCACGAGACTCTCGTCGACGTGTGGGTCGCCAATCGACTGCGGTTGCAGTTCGTAGTCGTTGCGGAGCCCGTCGAGGCCGGCCTGGAGGTAACCCTGCGCGACGAGGTAGGGGTTGGAGTCGGCGGCTGCCCACCGAATTTCGAGGCGAGTGCCTGGGCCCTGATGCGTGATGCACCGCACACCGACCATGCGGTTGTCGAGACCCCAGCACACCTGCGTAGGTGAGAACGAGTAGTCAACGATGCGCTTGTAGTCGTTGATCGTCGGCTGGGCGATGATCTGCAGCTCGAGGTTGTGCTTGAGCACGCCCGCGAGGTACTTGCGCATGACATCCGAGTGCACGGCGTGGTCGCTATCGGTTGCGGCGAACACGTTTGTGCCCGTGAGGTCAGTGAGACTCTGGTGCACGTGCATGCCCGAGCCGGCGCCTCCGTTGAACGGTTTGGCCATGAACGTGGCGTGCAGGCCGTTCTGTCGCGCAACCCGACGCACAATGTGACGGAACAGAATCGTCTTGTCCATCATCGTCAGGGCATCGTCGTACTTGACGTTGATTTCGATTTGGGATGGTCCGTACTCGACGTTGCTTGCCTCGACCTCGATGCCCGTGCGCAACAGTGCGTGGCGAATCCCGCCAATCACGTTCTCGAGTTCGTCGGCGCGGTCCATCGAGTAGCAGTAGGCCTGGTCGCTGATCGGGTTCCAGTTCTCGTCGAACAAGTGAAACTCGAGCTCGGTCGCCATGTTGATGAGGTAGCCCATCTCGTGAAACTCGGCGATGGTCTTTTTGAGCATGCCGCGCGCATCCATCGTGATGGGTTCGCCGGTGTGGCCGTCGACCATGTCACACATGACCGTGGCCATGCCGTCTTCCCACCCCGCAATGCGGAACGACTGCAGATCGGGCACGGCCTTCATGTCTGGGGCGCCCATGTCGTTGTCAAACCACGGAGTCGATTCGACATCGCTGCGGAAGTTCCACGAGAACGCGACGGCGGCGATGGCGAAGCCCGCACCCGAGAGGAACTGCTCGACGGGGAGGCGCTTTCCGCGCGGCAGTCCCCACGTGTCGGTGAAGATGCACTCGACCGTGTGGATGTTGTTGTCAGCGATGATTTTGGCGGCGTCGGCCATTGTCGCGGGCGTGTTCTTTGCCATGGTTCCTCATCTTTGAGTGCCAAATCCGAGCCTCGGATATATAGTATTTTCATAGCGTAACGGCAGGTCAGTTGCTCGGCAACCAACCGCGCTTCTAGCCGGCAATAATCTCAGCGTGGAGTGCACATGAAGTCAATGGTGTTGGTCGAAACGAACAAACCACTCGTGGAGCAGGAGCGTGAGATCCCGGTCGCTGGCCCCGGTCAAGAGGTCATTCGCGTGGTCGCGTGTGGCGTGTGCCACAGTGACATTCACGTCGCCGACGGGCACTTCGGTGGGCCCGCCCCCATCGTGCTCGGGCACGAAGTCGTCGGCGAGCATGCGGAGCTCGGCCGCGTTCTCGTGTATGCCCCCTGGGGCTGTCGCAAGCCCGACTGTCGTCAGTGCACTGCGGGCAACGAGATGATCTGCGCCAACTCGCACGAAGCCGGCGTGGTCGACGACGGTGGATACGCGCAGTACATGCTCGTCCCCAGTCGCGAGTACCTCATCCCGATTGGTGATCTCGACCCGGTGCAGACGGCACCGCTCGCCTGCGGAGGGCTCACCGCGTTTCGTGCCGTCAAGCGCACGCTTCCGCACCTTCAGCACGAGGGCGCTCGCGCCCTCGTCATCGGCGCCGGCGGCCTTGGCCAGTTTGCCGTGCAGTTCCTGACGAAGCTCACCAACGCCGAAGTCACCGTGCTCGACCTTGCCGACGACAAACTCGCCGCCGCGCTCGAACTCGGCGCGCATCACGCGGTCACCGCGCTCCCCGAAGGCCTCAAGTACGACGCCATCATCGACTTCGTCGGCGCAAACTCCACGATGGCGGCTGCGGGCAAGGCCATCAACCGCCAGGGCATTCTGCTCGTGGTCGGTCTCGCCGGCGGTCGACTCGAGTTTGGCGTTGGCGTGATTCCGTCG
>RFQD01000206.1 GCA_009925875.1 Microbacteriaceae bacterium
GTGCTCCTGCGTCGCACGAGTCTCGCGTTTAGCGGCGAGCTGAGCGACGAGCGGGTGCGCGAAATCGCGGACGTCATGGCTGCCGAGCTCGGCTGGAATCCCGATCGTCGCGAGCAGGAAATCGACCGCGCCTGGACGATCTTGCGCGAACGCCACGGTGTGGATCTCGCGACAGTGGCCCGCAACGTTGGCTGAATATCCATTCTGCATATATAATCGTTATTCGAATAAACAAACAAAGTTCCGTTACTCACCACTCACAATCCATCGAAAACAAGGAACAAGGAGGTTCCAATGAGCACCAAATACAACGTCCAACCGTTCACCATCCACTTCTCGGATGAGGAATTGGCGGACATGATGAACCGCCTGCGCCACACGCGTTACCCCGATGACTTCGGCAACGACGACTGGCGTTATGGCTACAACACCGAATACCACCGCAAGCTCGTCGATTACTGGGTCAACGAGTACGACTGGCGTTCGGTGGAGGCCCGCATGAACGAGCTCCCAAACTTCAAGGTCGACCTCATGGGCGTTCCTCTCCACTTCATCCACGTCAAGGGAACGGGCAAGAACCCGATGCCGTTGCTGTTGCACCACGGCTGGCCCTGGACGTTCTGGGACGTACGCAAGGTCATCGAGCCCTTGACCAACCCGGAGAAGTTCGGCGGAAGCGCGGATGACGCGTTCGACGTCGTGCTGATCTCGTTGCCGGGTTACGGATTCTCGTCGCCGTTGAAAGAGACGGGTTGGAACTGGTGGCACACCGCCGACCTCGAGAACACCCTGATGAAGGACGTTCTCGGCTACGAGAAGTATGCGACCGCGGGAGGCGACTGGGGTGCGCTGATCGCACAGCAGCACGGTCACAAGTATGAGGCTGATGTCATCGGCGTCTACACGCACTTCCCGGCCCAGATGAGCCACTACCTCCCAACGCACCCCGACCAGCCTGCTGGCGTTGCGTTCGACCCCCAGCTGGGTCTGCCTGCCGCGGGTGAGTACACCGCCGAAGAGGCAGGCTGGTTCGAGCGCGGCAAGCTCTTCGTCGAAAACGAGAGCGGGTATGGGGAGATTCAGCTCACCAAGCCCCAGACGCTCGCGGCCCTCGTTGCCGACTCTCCGGCGGCACAGCTGGCATGGATTACCGAGAAGCGCTACTTCTGGGGACTTGCCGAGCGTGGAACGGGAACCGAGGCATTCGAGAAGGTCTGGCCCAAGGAAGATCTGATCACGACTGCACTGATCTACTACCTAACCAACACGGGTGGAACGTCATCGCGCTACTACTGGGAGTGCCGTGGCAACCCCTGGACGCCGAGCCACGATCGCTTCCCGGTTGTCGGAGTACCGACGGCCGTCAGCATCTACCCGGGCGAGATTTACAAGCCACCGATGACCTGGACCAGCAAGTACTTCAACCTTCAGCAGTACCGCGTCCACAACGACGGTGGGCACTTCGCCCCACTTGAGGTGCCCGACATCTACGTGGATGACGTGCGCACCTTCTTCCGTACCCTCCGCTAAAAATCACAATTCGGACACGGATGAATAATTTTTCGTCTAAGGCTTGATTATTCGAAAAGTGTGTGCCATTGTAAATTGAATGTTCACGCAGATATCGAATAACAATTCATAGCTCGTGTTCTCACAACAGAAAACAACTAACCAAGGAGTCAATGATGTCTCTCAGCTCGAAGCTCACGAAGGTCGTGAGCGTGGCTGCAGCCGCAACGCTTCTGCTTGCTGGCTGCACCTCCACCGCGGGCGGTAGCTCCAACGCCGCCCCTCTGAAGAAAGAAGACCTGGTCTTCGTTTGTTCAGTGATCAACACCACCAACCCGTACTTCGCTGCAAACATTGAGGGTTGCCAAACTCTCGGTGAGAAGCTGGGTATCCCGGTGGAAATTGTTGACGCACAGGGATCGTCGCAGACGGAAATCTCGAAGATCCAGGCCATCCTGGCCAAGGGCAAGAAGGCAGTCGTGTTCGTGAACACGGTTGCTAGCTCCGATGCTCCCGTGATCGTTGACGCGGTCAAGGCTGCCGGTGGCTACGTCACCATCTGGTGGAACAAGCCAGATGAGCTCAACCCTGCTGACATTGGAAACAACTTCGTTGCGTTCCAAAAGCACTCGGGTGTTGACTCGGGCAAGTGCACGGCGAGCATGCTGAGCCAGGCTATCGGCGAAGAAGGCGGCATCATCGCCCTTCCTGGTGTCGAGGACTCGACCACCAGCCAGACCCGCGTTGCTGGTCTGAAGGAAGAGCTTGCTACCAACTTCCCGAACGTCAAGGTGCTCGACATCCGCCCCTCGAACTGGGACCCCCAGCTCGCGTACAAGAACTCCAAGGACCTGATTGCCAAGTACGGCGACCAGATCAAGGGTGTTTGGACGGCAGACGACGGCATGCAGATTGGTGCAATGCAGGCGTTTGAAGAGGCCGGTTTGCTCGACAAGGTGAAGTTCGTCTCCGACGGTCTTTACCCTCCCACCGTTGAGGCGATGAAGGCCCACAAGGGCAACGACGCCATCGTCGGTGAAACCTTCCACCGTGGCTACATGGCTTCGGCCATCGGTCTCTACACCGCGTACCTCGCGGCAACTGGTGAGATTGACCCGAGCACGCTGCCCGCTGAGAAGCGCGACAGCATGTTCAAGATCAGCTGTGTGACCCCCGACAACATCGACGAGTTCCTCAAATGGGACAGCGACGTTTCGGGATGGGTTGACACGCTCATCGCCAACGGACCGTGGGACACCGAGCCCGTTCCGCTCGTCGCTGGTGGCCCCGAGGTCATCAAGCCCGAGTACAAGTAATATCGGCTAATCCCCTGGCTGCGGCGCCACTTGTGGTGTCGCAGCCAGGGAACCC
>RFQD01000207.1 GCA_009925875.1 Microbacteriaceae bacterium
GGCAAGCCTGACCCCATCGCCTCCGGCCGTGACATCCGCGAAACCTTCGCCCGCATGGCGATGAATGATGCGGAGACCGTGGCGCTCGTGGCCGGCGGCCACACTTTTGGCAAATGCCATGGCGCGGGTCTCGAATCGCATGTCGGGCGCGAGCCTGAGGCGGCCTCGATCGAGCTGCAGGGCCTGGGCTGGATGAACAGCATGGGCAGCGGTGTGGGTGTGGATACCATCACCTCCGGCATCGAAGGTGCATGGACCACCAACCCGGTGAAGTGGGACAATAACTATCTGGAAAACCTGCTCGACCATGAGTGGGAGCTGACCAAGAGCCCGGCGGGCGCCACGCAGTGGATCCCCAAGGGTGGGGCGGCCGCTGACGCGGTACCCGACGCGCACATCCCGGGCAAGAAGCACGCCCCGATCATGTTCACCAGCGACCTCGCGATGCGCGAAGACCCGATTTACGGTGAGATCACGCGTCGCTGGCTCGACCACCCTGAACAGATGGCGGATGCGTTCGCTCGCGCCTGGTTCAAGCTCACGCACCGTGACATGGGTCCGATCGCGCGTTATGTCGGCAGCGAGGTTCCCGCCGAGCAGCTGATTTGGCAAGACCCGGTTCCGGCCAAGCCCGCGAAGCTCGTGAGTGACGCCGAGGTGGCCGAGCTCAAGAAGAAGATTGAGGCGAGTGGTCTCAGCGTCTCGCAGCTCGTGTCGACGGCGTGGGCATCCGCCTCGTCGTATCGCAACTCCGACAAGCGCGGTGGAGCGAACGGTGCACGCATTCGTCTCGAGCCGCAGCGCAGCTGGGCGGTCAACTCGCCCGAGCACCTGGCCAAGGTTCTGCCCGTGCTCGAGGGCATTCAGGCCGACTTCAACGCGTCGGGCACACAGGTGTCGCTGGCCGATCTCATCGTGCTCGCCGGTGGCGTAGGCATCGAAATGGCTGCCAAGAAGGCGGGTGTCACGGTGAGCGTGCCGTTCACGGCAGGCCGCACGGATGCGACACAGGAGCACACCGACCTCGAATCGTTCGCCGTGCTCGAGCCGGTTGCCGATGGGTTCCGCAACTTCGCCAAGCCCGGCCTGCACAAAACCGCCGAGTTCCACCTCGTCGATCGTGCCGACCTGCTCGCGCTCACCGCACCCGAGATGACGGTTCTCGTCGGTGGTTTGCGCGTGCTCGGTGCGAACACCGACGGCTCGACCGTCGGCGTGCTCACCGATACGCCGGAGTCGCTCACGAACGACTTCTTCGTGCACATCCTCGACAACGACACCGCGTGGGCTCCGGTCGGTGGCAGTGACGAACTGTTCTCGTCGCACGACCGCACCACGGGCGCGAGCAAGTGGAAGGCCAGCCGCGTCGACCTCGTGTTCGGTTCGAACTCCGAGCTTCGTGCGCTCGCCGAGGTGTACGCAAGCGACGACGCTAAGCAAAAGTTCGTGCACGACTTCGTCGCCGCCTGGGACAAGGTCATGATGAACGACCGCTTCGACGTGAAGTAGTCAACGACGAGTGGATAATTGCGTGAAGAGCCATCCACACCCGTTGCCTGGAACAATTCGTAGCGTGTAGAATTCAAAGCGCCTCCCGTTACGACGGATTAGGAAGAAGGCCCTAGAAGCCATCCGGACGGATGGGTCTAGGGCCTCCGATTTTCTTCAATCTGCCGCAGTAATTCGGCGAATGGGAATCCCGGCAAGTCTCGTGAGGATGTCAGGGTCTCCGGTTTGAGCTGCGTGTAGCGCACCAAGAACTGAGTCTGAAATCCACACCAAGGGCTCACTGCTGCCCGAAACGTGGGTGAGTCGAATCATCTTGAATCTGCCTGAAGACTGAAGTGCAAGAATGTGCTTACGGTCGCTGAGATCTTGACGAGGGGATCGATTTTCCAGAACCACATTCGCAACTGACTCAATCTCGAGTTCACTGTAAAGGGTCTCAAGACATTTCCGGCGGTACCGCTCATCGTTTCTTCGAATCTCGCCAACGTGTGACACGACAACCACAAGATTTTCGAGGGTTGCGATGAACTCAAGAACTTTGAGGCGCCGCGCCCGACTCTCCTTCGACCAATGGAATTTCACTTGACCCGGCAGTAGAAATTTTGAAAGGTGAGGTCTCAGCATTGCCTGATCTTTCGCGCTGAGCACTGTGGCGCAGATGAGGTACCTCTGTGTAAGGCTGTCAACCCATGACGACTCGTCGACAAATGCACAACGACCCTGTGTCACGCTGATACCGTAGCGTTCCCAAATTGGGCTCGCTCCAAGTCGTCAACAATGGCTAGTTCCCGTTTCCAACGCCCGATATCTTTCCTTCCGGCGAGTCCGCCGACGCGCTCAGTTGAGCTAGCGCCTCGAGCGGGGAGAGCTCGCGGACGAGCTCAGGCCAGCGCGCCCAATCCTCCGGAGCAAGAGCAACGGGGGCATTTACGACGCCGGATTGAGTTGCGCGGTGTGCGTGGCCGAGGTGGGCGCTCATGAGCATCCACCAGTCATCGGGGGCGAACCCCCAGTCGTGCCATCCGAGTGCGTAGGCGACGAGTCGGGCGAGCCCGTCGGCGTTGCCTTGTGTGGCGAGCGTGCGCAGGGCGATGCGGCTCAGCGGGGTGAGTGCGATCGGGTTGTAGTCGTCGAGTACGCGAATCCAGCGGATGCGCGTGGTCTCGGGCAGCGTCTGCCAACGTGGGTCGGTCATGAGTGACTCCTTCGTGTGCGGGGAGCCGTCGGCTCCGGTGACTTGCGAGGTGCATGTGGATGCCCCCGCCCGTTCTTTCCCTAGGGCACCCGGCTCATCGGAATCGGGTTGCCGTGCAGCTAGCTAGGTACTTCGCGCTGCATCTCGTGAACGTTGAGG
>RFQD01000208.1 GCA_009925875.1 Microbacteriaceae bacterium
GGACCGACATTGACTACAGCGCCCTCACACGCCATCTTCTCGAGTACGTGACGTCACACGGTGCCAAGCTTCGAACCGAAACGCAGGTGACCTCATTGCGTCGCTTGCGTAACGGGAGTTGGCGCGTGCACGTGCGGGACGTTGTGGGCAACACACCACATACGGTTGACGCCAAGTTCGTCTTTGTTGGCGCCGGTGGTGGTGCGCTCGCGCTACTGCAGAACTCAGGAATTCCGGAGATTCGAGGCTTTGGGGGATTCCCCGTCTCGGGTGAATTTCTTCGCACGTCGAATCCGGCCATCGTTGCTCGCCACGATGCCAAGGTATACGGGAAGGCGTCCATCGGTGCTCCACCCATGTCGGTTCCTCACCTTGATACGCGAGTCGTCGACGGCGAAAAATCGCTCCTATTTGGACCTTTTGCTGGATTCACGCCGAAGTTTCTCAAGCGTGGCTCCTGGTTTGATTTGCCCTTCTCAATCCGATGGCACAACATCGTGCCCATGTTGAGCGTTGCGGTGACGAATCTCTCCCTCATCCGCTACTTGCTCGGCGAGCTCACGGCCAGTCAAGCAAAGCGGCTTGCTGACCTCCGCCAATTCATGCCCACCGCACAGATGTCCGACTGGGAAATCATCACGGCTGGTCAACGCGTTCAGGTCATCAAGAAAGATGCAAAGAAGGGCGGAGTTCTTCAGTTTGGGACGGAAGTCGTGGCATCTGCGGACGGATCCATCGCAGGCCTTCTCGGCGCGTCGCCGGGCGCATCCGTCTCCGTGCAAATCATGATTGAGTTGCTGGAGAAGTGTTTTCCCGAGAGCTTTGCGCGTTGGACACCGAAACTAAAGAAGATGATTCCTAGTTTTGGAACTCGGCTCTCTGATTCGCCTGCAGTCGCCAAGGAATCGTTGCGGTACACGGCCGAGGTGCTCAAACTCAACGTCTAACAGAACGGACCACCACGAAGATGGCAAGGCTTTTCTTTCGCTACGGTGCCATGAACAGTGGCAAAACGACCGCCATGTTGCAGGCTGCGTATAACTACGAGGAACGCGGTCATGCTGTTCTCATCTCGCAGCCAGCTTTGGAAACCAAAGGCGATCTTGGGGTGATGAGTCGCCTCGGTGTTTCACGCAAAGCTGACTTCATTGTCTACCCCGAATCCGATTTGTACGCCTCGTTCCAGCGTCACCGTGAGGAAGTGCAGCGTCGTCGCGGAGTGGACATCAAGTGCTTCCTCCTCGATGAGGCACAGTTCCTCACCGAAGCCCAAGTCGATGACTTACTTCGCATCGCACTCCTCGAGGATATTCCGGTGCTTGCGTTTGGCATTCGCACGGATTTTCAGACCGTCGCGTTTCCGGGTAGCCGTCGCCTGCTCGAAGTGTCACACGATATCGAGGAGCTCAAGACAATCTGCCGTTGTGGGCGTAAAGCAATTTTCAACACGCGCAAATTCCGCGGCGATTTTGTATTTGACGGAGAGCAGGTCGCTCTCGATGAGGGTGACATCGAATACGAATCACTGTGCGGACTCTGCTATTTGCAGGAGAGCAAAGGTCTGCTCAATGCCGGACGACGACAGTGGCCGGTGTCGTACCGATTTGAACCGGACCCCGACTTTAGTTAGATCATCCGCCGCCGACGGTGTGCCACCCCTACAGCCCCGTCAATATGCGCTTCATCAGCTCGATTTCTTTCGTCTGACTCGCCACGATGCTCGACCCGAGCTGGGCAACATTCGGGTTTGCTGAATCCGTAATCGTCTGTGCCATGGCAACAGCTCCCTGATGGTGAGCAATCATGCCGTCGAGATACAGCCGATCAAATTCCTTTCCGGATGCCCGTTCCAGTGCCGCCATGTCGTCATCGCTCAGCAACCCGTCCATGTGCATGCTGTGACCCATGTCCATTGAAGCTCCGGCTTCGGCGAGCCACGAGGTCATGTGCTCAATCTCGGGACCTTGTGCGGCACTTATGGCATCAGCCAACGCAAGGATTTCGGGGTTGTTCGAACGTGTCAGCGCCAGAGCCGACATGTCAACCGCTTGTTGATGGTGCGGAATCATCATCTGAGCAAACATGATGTCGGCACTCGAGAAGCTTTCAACTGACGCGGTTGTGGCCGATCCGGCCTTCTGGTCGCTCGGGAAGGGCGTCGGTATTGCGCATCCCGTGAGGGAGATTGTGAGGACCGAGAGCGCGACGGCGAACGTTGTCAAGCGAAAGGGCATGTGACGAGTCTAACGTGCAGCGAGAATCGAAATCTGACAAACACGTGAGAACGTGAAAAGGCGCAACGAACGTTGCACGCAGTGGTGTCTCCGGCAAGCAGAAAAAGATTGCCCACCGTGTACGGTAGGCAATCTTCGCGAGTCGGGGTGACAGGATTTGAACCTGCGACCTCGTCGTCCCGAACGACGCGCGCTACCAAGCTGCGCCACACCCCGAGGTTCTCCATGAGTATAGTCGGCGCATCCTCTGGTCATTTAACGGGCAGTGGCTTCGTGGGAACGAGAGTGAGCAGGGTTGCTTCGGGAGCACACGCAAATCTTACGGGCGCGTAAATTGACGTGCCCAACCCAGCCGACACGTGAAGATACGAGGCTCGATTGACGGTTGACGGGGAGTTTTTTCGGGGCCACGACGACAGCCCTTTCGCCATCGAACGCGGAAGATCACAATTCGTTACCAGCGCACCAAAACCGGGCACACACACTTGTCCACCATGAGTGTGTCCCGCAAGCACCAACTGAGCGCCGCTGTCGACCATTGCGTTGACGATGCGCCGGTAGGGCGCGTGGGTGACTCCGAGTGACAGAGACGTCTTCGTGGATTCACTTGCTCGCGTCGTCGTCA
>RFQD01000209.1 GCA_009925875.1 Microbacteriaceae bacterium
CAGCGGCTGGTTGGCAACGATGCCGACCACCTGACCGTCGAGCCGCGCAAAGCCGATGATGATGTTCTTCGCATAGTCGGGCTGCAGTTCGAAGAATTCACCATCGTCGACGACTTTGCTGATCAGCTCCTTCATGTCGTAGGGCTTGTTCGGATTGTCGGGTACCAGCGTATCGAGCGAGTAGTCGTCACGATCGGGCGGATCGAAGGCCTCGCGCATCGGCGGCTTCTGCCGATTGTTCGCCGGCAGATAGTTGAAGAAGCGACGCAGCATCAGGATCGCCTCGACATCGTTGTCGAAAGCGAGATCGGCAACGCCGCTGCGCGTGGTGTGCGTGATCGCGCCGCCGAGGTCTTCGGCCGTGACTTCTTCGTGGGTCACGGTCTTCACCACTTCGGGTCCGGTGACGAACATGTGAGACGTTTTGTCCACCATGATGACGAAGTCCGTGAGTGCCGGGGAGTAGACGGCCCCACCGGCTGCCGGGCCCATGATGATCGAAATCTGCGGAATCACACCCGAGGCGGCCGTGTTGCGTCGGAAAATTTCCCCGTACTTACCGAGTGCGACCACGCCTTCTTGAATGCGAGCACCGCCAGAATCGAGCATGCCGATGATGGGAACACCCGTTTTCAACGCGTGGTCCATGATTTTTACGATTTTGTCTCCGGCTACTTCACCGAGCGAACCACCGAAGATCGTGAAGTCTTGGCTGTAGACAGCCACTTGACGACCGTGAATCGTGCCGACCCCGGTCACCACAGAGTCACCGTAGGGGCGCGACTTGTCCATGCCGAAGGCTGTTGTGCGGTGGCGAACAAATTCGTCGAGCTCGACAAACGAACCCGGATCGAGGAGGCCTTCGATGCGCTCGCGTGCGGTCTTTTTGCCCTTGGCGTGTTGTTTGACGATTGCTGCCTCGCCACTGGCGAGCACGGCCTCGTGATAGCGCTGTTTGAGTTCGGCCAGTTTGCCCGCAGTGGTAAACGGGTCGATGGATTTTGCGTCAGGACTCACGGATTTCACCCTATCGCCCTCGGACCTCGCGGACGGTAAGGACTTTTGACGGCACAATGAAGGGCATGTCGCAACATGCAGCCGCGTCGGCGCTGGCCAGCAAGTGGGTGTGGATGTCTCACGCGGGATCCACGAACGATGAACTTGTGGCACTCGCGCGTGCGGGCTCGACTGCCGACGTGCCGGATTTCACGGTTGTGGCAACGGATGACCAACGCAACGGTCGAGGACGTCTCGGTCGCCGTTGGGTGAGCCCACCGGGCGCGTGTCTTGCGGCGTCCGTTTTGATTCGCCCATCGACCCCGAGTGGGCGTGCTTTGTCGCCGACAGCCTGGGGCTGGTTCCCGCTCTTGTCTGGGCTCGCGATGACGCGCGCAATCGCTGAACTTCTTCCTCATGCCGGCTCGGTTGGGTTGAAGTGGCCCAACGATGTGCTGATCAGTGGCCGAAAAGTGTGTGGCATCTTGTGTGAAATCGTCTCCGATGCCACGGGCGGATTCGCGGTTGTAATTGGCACCGGCGTGAACCTGACGCTGAGCGTAGAGGAGCTTCCGATTGAGACGGCCACATCGCTGGGCATCGCGCAGGCGACTGCGACGGACGTGGACACCGTCCTCGCGTCTTACCTCACGCACCTGCGACGGTTGGTTCGAGTTTTCGAATCGGCCGAGGGGGATGTGCGCACGACCGGTTTGCACGACGATGTCTCGCGTATCTGCGACACGCTCGGTCGTCGCGTCCGAGTCGACGTGCCGGATGGGTCGATGGTCATGGGAACCGCCGAGTCGCTCGATGAACTCGGTCAGTTGCGCGTGAGTCTTGATACGCCCTCGACGCGCGCAGGGGAGTTGCTCGCAGTGGGCGTCGGTGACGTCACGCACGTGCGTGTGGTCTAGCCCGACCCCGGCATACTTGTGTGGTGGCCGCCCGTTCATCTGCTTCGTCACCACGTGCCAGCGCGCGCGCATCCGCAGCCACGTCGGCTGATCGAGAGTACGTCATCGCCCGGATCCACCCCCACCTTCGACTCTTGGTGTGGCCGTCGTGTGTGGCGGTCGTTATTGCCACCGGATTCGGACTGGGTTTTAGTCTTCTCGACGAATCGTGGATGCGCCTGACACTGCTGATCTTGTGCCTCGCCCTCCTCGTCGTCCTGTGGCTTGCTCCACTCTTGTTTTGGCTGGGGAACCGCATGACGATTACCACTCGGCGCGTCATCGTCGAGCAGGGGTTGTTTGCGCGCTCGCGATCCGAAATAGCGCTTACGCGAATTCACGACGTGACGACTCGATCGAGTTTCGTTCAGTCGCTCTTTCGATCGGGTGACGTGTGCATCGGCACGGGAAGCGATCGAGAGGTGGTCATGCGCAATGTTCCCCGAGTTGCTCTCGTGCAGGCGGCGCTGACCGAACTTGCCGAGCGCTCCGTGACTACGCCGGCCAATTAGGCGCGCGAAGTGCCCCGCTGGAAGTAGGCGAACGGCCGACGCATCCCCCAGAGCGTCACCATCCACATCGCCTCGAGGATGATTGCGCCACTCATTTTTGACTGGCCGAGGATGCGCTCGCGAAACGCAATGGGAATCTCAACAATGCCGAAACCTGCGTGCATGACCCGACGTGTCATGTCGACCTGAAAGCCATACCCTTTGGTCTTGACCGCTTCGAGGTCAATTGCTCGAAGACACTCGGCGCGATACGCGCGAAATCCGGCTGTTGAATCGCGCACGCTCAGGCCAAGCAGTAGTCGAGCGTAGGTATTTCCCCCTCGACTGAGAAAGAGTCGATGACGTGGCCAATCCA
>RFQD01000210.1 GCA_009925875.1 Microbacteriaceae bacterium
TTTGCGACATGTCGCAAAAGCCTCGCTGACGCACTTGCATGCAGCAACTCAGAAAGGTAAAGTCCTCCATGGTGCCCAAGAAGCGCTGCAAGAACTGGTCCGTCTCGCGTCGCTCGCGACCTGTGCGGTTGACGCCATCGACCGTCACGTGCACGTCCATCTTGACGCGGAGGGTCGACGGATGTCGCACAAAGGTGCGCGTAATGACGAGCTGATGACCGCCAACTTGCACGACGACACGCCCCGTGGCCCGCGATTGCCCATGTCGAACGACTTCCGACGGGATAGAAACGCCGTGCGACCACCGGGCGCACTTGCCAAACAAGAGGAGTGTGAGGACGTCGACCAACGTGGACTTGCCCGCCGAGTTGGCGCCCGTTAGGACAAACACCCCCGTTTGCGACCACACCCAGTCCAGTTCTCCATAGCCAAACACGTTGGCGGCCTGCACGTGTTGAATCTGCCAGAGGCGTGCACTCTCCTCTCGGTGATGGATGCTTTCCGTAACCGTCTTCCAGTGCTGCAGCATTTCCTCTCGCCACGTCGCGTAGCCAATCTGCTGCGTCACGTTCTCGGACCAATACGCGTGCAGAATCGCCTCGGCATCCACCGTCCGCGTGGAACCGTCCGTCATCGCTGTGTTGGTTAGACTGTCGATCGAATCATCCGGTCTTATTTCCGTTGCCTCGTCGCGCAGTATCTTGACGCTCATATTGGGAAACCGTCTCCGCAGCGCGACACGCAAATCGTCCGCTGGCACACGGCGATCGCGCACGACCAGCGAGCAGCGTCCGTAGACGGGCATACGGCCTTTCTGGATCCAATCGTGGGTCGGCATTCGTGTGCCGTCCCACAAGTCGACATGGTCGTCGCTCTGCACGGTGCACAGGACGTAGGCGTAGTCGTTCCACACGGGTGCAAACACGGCGGTGCGGGTGGCCACGTCCCACAGGAGAACGCCGTGTGCACTGTCGCGCTCGCCTTCGTTCTGCGCGACAAGGGAGCCGGCGTAGGCCATGTGGGGCGCGAGAAATTGCCATTGGTGAATGTCGCCGAGGAGGACCATGTCGTACGGCATCAAACGCTGCTTCATGCTCATGGAGGCCTCTGTGGAAAAGGCCATGGTTTGACGGGAGCATTGGTAGCGGCCCACGGCGCCGTGAAAGAGCGCGACGGCGCACCGCGTCTTGGAGGACTGTTCGCGTGTGGGCCACGCATCCGGTGTGCCGAGGACGGAAAAGACGTGAATGTCGAGATTTCGAAATGGAAAAATACCCGAGTCGCGCAGAAACGTCACGTTCGGATGACGACAACGCGCAAAGACGGCGGACAAATTGTCCTCGCGGTCCGGATTGCACAGCAACGCGTCGTGGTTGCCCGCAATGACCAGTGTGGGTGCCTCGGCGCCGAGCATGTCGAAAAAGTCGTAGGCCAGCAAGAGCGACTCGGGTGTGAGTTCCACTTTGGTGTGAAAAACGTCGCCCGTGACGACAAGGAGCACGTCCGATGTACCGGTGGCCTTGACGTGTTGGAGCAGGGTGCGCAAGTGCGCAAACACGTGTCGAAACTCGTCGTGACGCGCGAGAAGACGGACATGCACGTCGGAAATGTGCACGAGCGTCGCAAAGGGTCGCGGTTCGATTGCTGATTCGGCGTCCATCTCTGGCTATCTATGTTTTCTCCGTTCGTTTCTTGTCTTTGAACGGCCCGCGAACGCCATGTCAGTTTTGTTTCGAAAACTGACAAACGGCCTGGCGACGCGTGATCGTCATCATCCGTTCGAATGGAAATGGACCTTGACACGACGCATCGTCGTCGCTTTTTCTTGACGACGACGATTGAACCCGCGCTCCATCAAGATTGGATCGCCTACCTCTTTCCAGATCCGTTCCAGGAAACACAGCGCCGTTCCATTCGCGACGGTGACAACGACAACGTTCTCAAAGAACGTGTCGTCAACATTCCCGGCACGTGCTTTTACGACGTTATGGACGGCTTGGAATGGGACGGACAACACCACGTGCGTGTCTTTTCCATCGACCGCCCCTCGCGACGAAAGATGCATTTGGTCACCAAATGCATGCACGCCTGGATGCACTGGGGTGGTCGCGTCTTTCCCTCAACGACCTCCTCCGTCGATCCGCACCGCTGCATCTTGCGAGTGTCGGGAGACGTGGATCGCGTCGTGCACCGCACCATGCTGTGCAAAGCGCAATCATGCCGCGACCGCTTGCCGTTCCAGCGCGTGACCTCCCTTCTCGCACTCGCCTCCGACTGCGTCGACGATGCAGCGCGGAATGCACTCTTCCGCGACCTCCACCGTGTGGCGAGCGGCAAGGGCACAACACTAATCAACATGAAGTTTGACGCGCCCTACTACACGCCCGCCTTTCGCGCGTGGAAACTGGCCATGGCGCGCGCGACGGGGGAGTGGACGTTGTTTCCGTATCTCGATCTCGCGACGCGCGAGATGCTTCAGCGAGAGCACGGATGGACGACGATGCGAGATGTGCCGCATTCCGGTGACACATGCATCTGTGAGCAATTGCTACACGACGCATTTTCGGCACCGACGAGCACGCACCGTTACCTGCGCGCAATGACGCGCGTGCAAACGTGTCCGCAGGCACCAGACGTGGTGTGCGGCGCGTCCGACACGATCGTGTGGACACCGACTGGTGGCGAGAAGCGGTGCGCGTACATGGACATGGAGTGGATCCCACGCGTCGCGGGGCCGCAACTCTACCTCATTGGCGTCTTGGTTCCGCCCGTGTATCGCGCATTCTGGGTGCCCTTTCTCC
>RFQD01000022.1 GCA_009925875.1 Microbacteriaceae bacterium
ACGGGCGCGGTGCGCATCGAAGAGGAGTATGTTGTTGACGTGCGCGGCAGCAACCTGGCGCAGGTTGCCATGCTGCACGCCGTCGACATGCGGCGCGTGGTGAGCAACAACGTCATGACGGTGTACGAGACGCTCGGCATCACGGCGTACACGATTGGCGACTTTGCCCTTGCCCTGAGGGAACTGAAGACCTACCAGCGCATCACGGGGCGCAACGATCAGATTGCGTTGATGGTGGATGCTGAACGCGGCGTCGGGCGACCCGACAAGGCACTCGAACTCGGCCGTTCGGTGAATCGAACGCAGCTCGAAGATTCCGTGCAAGTAAACCTCGCTATCGCGATGTCGGGTGCGCGACTGGACATGGATCAGCCGGAGCTCGCACTCGCGGAACTGGAAATCAGTCAGTTGCGGGCCGAGAAGGCGTTTGCCTACCACGTGCCCTTGTACTATGCCTACGCTGAGGTACTGCGTGACCTGGGGCGCAACGACGAAGCGCAGACGTGGGAGCGCCGCGGAGACCTACTTGCCGACGCCATCGATGCACGAGATGGTGCAGACGGAAGCGACGAAAGCATTGGCATCGTGACCGAGTACGAGCACGTCGACGACGACGTCGAGGCGGGTGACGCGTCATGACGACACCGATTGACGGTGTGGATGTGGTACTCGCGGATCTCGACGGGGTCGTCTATGCGGGTGCGAACCCCATCGCGCATGCTGTTGAGAGTCTCACTGCCGTGGCGCAGCGCATCCGTGTGGGATATGTCACGAATAACGCATCGCGCAGTTGCCGAGCACTTGCGTGAGCTCGGCTTGCCTGTCACGGCACACGACGTTGTGACATCACCACAGGCCGCCATGTCGTTGTTGCGCGAACTCGCTCCGTCGGGCTCGACGATATTGGTTGTGGGCGGAGAAGGTCTGACCAGTGAAGTGGCGAAGGCCGGCTTCGTTGTAACCGACTCGGCCCTCGATAATCCGGCTGCGGTGGTGCAAGGATTCTCGCCCGAGCTCGGTTGGAAGCACTTGGCCGAGGCCTCGTTCGCGCTCAACGCGCGCAAGCCGGGGGTGAGCGAGATCCCGTGGATTGCGACCAACATGGACTGGACCATCCCCGTCGCGCGAGGTGTCGCGCCCGGGAACGGAACGCTTGTGTCGGCCGTACACCTTGCTGTTGGGCGTCTGCCGGTCGTGGCGGGCAAGCCGGAGCTCCCCATTTTTGACGAGGCACAACGTCGGTTCGCCACCAGCAACATGCTGTTCATCGGCGATCGCCTCGACACCGACATCAAGGGTGCCGATGCGGCCGGACTGAAGTCGGCACTCGTGTTGACCGGCATCGATCACGCCAAGCAGGCCTTGGCCGCGCCACCCGGCTCGCGACCGACCTACATTTTGGATGACCTGCGTCAGTTGCACGAACCCTACCCCGAGACCGTCACGCACGCCGACGGTAGCGTGAGTGTCGGCGAGGCACACGTCGTGAAGCGGGGAATGGAGCTTGTCGTGACGCGCGAGGGTACGCATCCACTCGATGCGGTTCGTGCCGCGTGCACGCTGATCTGGGACAGCGGCCTGGCAATTTACGGGTTCACCGTGCCCGAGCGGTTGCACGCGTACATGCCTAGAATTGACGCATGACCGAGGACCTGCAGGCAGAGCTCGCGCGCATCGAGGCGTTGCCGCTTGAGCAGCGCGCAGATGCGTACTCGAGGGTTTATGACGAGTTGAAGACCCGTCTCGAGCGTGTCGACGCACAGGGACCGAGTGCCTGAAGTCAGTGACGCGAGTGGGCAGCGACTGGATGCGGCACTCGCCACCCGCGGCATCGCGCGTTCGCGCACCCATGCGGCGGAGCTCATCGTGAGTGGGCGTGTGCGGGTGAACGGGCATCCGGTCATCAAGGCGGCTCACCGAGTGACCGACGCGGACGACATCGTCGTCGAGCGACTCGACCACTACGTCAGCCGCGCCGCCCACAAGCTCATCGCGGCGCTCGATGCCTTCGAAATTGATGTCACCGATCGCCGCGCGCTCGACGTGGGCGCCTCGACTGGTGGATTCACGCAGGTGTTACTGGAACGGCATGTGGGGAGCGTCATCGCCCTCGACGTGGGGCACAACCAGCTGTCGCCGTCGATTCGCTCGGATGAGCGGGTGCGTGTTCTCGAAGGCGTCAACGCACGCTACCTCACACGCGACAACCTGGCCGGCCTGCTTCGCCTGCCCGGGCTGCCCGATGAAGAAGCGCCGAATCTCGTCGTCGGCGATCTTTCTTTCATCTCGCTCACGCACGTGATTCCCGCGTTACGCGTGACCGCAACCGACGACGCCGACGTCGTGCTGCTCATCAAGCCGCAGTTTGAGGTCGGACGGCAAGGCGTCAAAGAGGGCATCGTGACGAATGCGGGAAAGCGAGAGGACGCCATCAACGCCGTGTTGTGGTGCGCGTTTGATACCGGGTTGCGCACCGCGGGCATCCTGTCTTCCCCAATCCTGGGTGGCGCCGGAAACCGCGAGTATGTTGCCTGGTTCAGCGCACGTGTCGGTAGTAATCCGACACAATGGAGGGAACACGTCCACAGATTGGCAGGAGGCGCGGCATGACAGCCACTCGTCGCGCGCTGGTCATCCCTCACGTGTTGCAGGACGTGTCACTCGCAACCGCCATCGAGGTGTGTCGTCAGCTGGTCGGTTCCGGAGTCGTCCCCGTATTGCGAGAGGCCGAGGGTCACGTCGTTGCATCGGCTGCGCCGGACCTGACAGCACTGGAATGGCTTGAATCCGGTGTTGCTCTCCATGAGGTCGACGTCGTGTTCGCGATCGGTGGTGACGGCACAATTCTGCGCGCCGCGGAGGTCGTGCGCGACGTGGCACTGCCCATCGTCGGCGTCAACGTGGGGCACATCGGGTTCCTGGCCGAAACAGAGCGGGACAGCGTGAGCGAAACGGTGTCGCGCGTTTTGGCCGGTGACTTTGCCGTCGAAGATCTCTTTTGTCTGGACGTGCGCGTCAAGCGCGGCAACGAGGTGGTTTTTCACACGTGGGCCTTGAACGAGGCGACCGTCGAAAAAGCCAGTCGTGAACGCATGCTCGAAGTCGTCGTGGAAGTCAACAAACGGCCACTCGAATCGTTTGGCTGTGACGGCATCGTCGTTGCCACGCCGACGGGGTCGACCGCGTACGCGTTCTCGGCCGGCGGGCCGGTTGTGTGGCCCGATGTCGAGGCGATGCTCGTCGTTCCCTTGTCGGCGCACGCGCTGTTTGCACGCCCGCTGGTCGTCTCTCCGGACGTGGCCGTGGCGGTCGAGATTCTCGAACGCAGCAGTGGCGGCGGGGTCTTATGGTGTGATGGTCGTCGCACATTCGATTTGCCATCGGGTGCCCGTGTTGTCGTTCAACGCTCCACCACTCCGGTGAGACTGGCACGACTCAACAATGATTCGTTTGCGGATCGCATCGTGAACAAATTTGATCTGTCTGTGTATGGCTGGCGAGGACCCCAATAACGTGATTGAAGAAATTCGCATTCGAGACCTTGGTGTCATATCTGAGGCGGCACTGCCACTCGGCCCCGGCTTTACCGCCATCACGGGTGAAACGGGCGCCGGTAAAACGATGGTTGTCACGGCACTCGGTCTGCTGCGCGGAGAACGGGCCGACGCCGCGACGGTTCGCCGGGGCAGTGAGGCCCTCTGGGTGGAAGGAACCTGGCGCCTCGATGACCCCGACACGATTCGTGGCGTCGTGGAGGAGGCCGGTGGAGACCTCGACGGTAACCAGCTACTCATCGCCCGTTCGGTTAGTTCCGAAGGTCGATCACGCGCCGTCGTGGGCGGACGGACAACGCCCGCCGGTGTTCTCCAGACATTGGCGGATGCCCTTGTTGCGGTGCACGGGCAAAGCGACCAGATTCGGCTCCGCTCGACAACCGAGCAACGCGAATCACTCGATCGCTATTCCGGCTCGGAATTCACGGAGCGACTTGCGGAATATCAGCAGGTGTTTCGACGGTGGCAACGCAATCTCGCTGAACTGATGGAACTCACCACGGAGCGCGACCGTCGAACGCGGGAGGCGGATGACCTGCGCACGGCCCTGGCCGACATCGAAGCGATTGCCCCTCAACCGGGAGAAGACGCCGAACTCCAAGAGCTCGCGGATCGCCTCACAAACGTGGAAGAACTCCGTGCCGCCATAGCGGCTGCGCACGGCGCGATTTCGAGCGACGACGATTCGTTCGATGCGCTCGGTCTCGTCGAGTCTGCGCGGCGTCAACTTGAACGTGTCGCGGGCGTCGACCCGGTGCTCGCAAAGATTCTCGAGACACTCACCGTGCTCAGCGCGCAACTCTCCGAAACGTCAACCGACCTCTCCCGCCGACTCGCCGACATCGAAAGTGACGGAGAACGAAGCCTCGACATGGTGCAAGAGCGCCGATCGGCGCTCGCGAGTCTGATGCGCCGATTTGGCCCCACTCTCGAAGACGTGCTCGCGTATGCGGAATCGGGCAGTGCGCGCCTGCTTGCACTCGACGGAGACACGGAGCGCATTGAGGAACTCGCCGGGGTCACGGCTCGCGACGAAGCAGATGTGCGGGCGATCGGTGCGTCATTGACGCAGCTGCGCTTGGCATCCGCCACCGCTCTCAGTGAGTCGGTCACGGTCGAACTCGCCGGTCTCGCGATGCCGGACGCATCCCTACACGTGCGCGTCACCACCACGGACGAGCCGACTCCCTTCGGTTTCGACGCCGTGGAGTTTTTACTCCAACCCCACTCGGGGTCTGACCCGCGACCCATCGCCAAGGGAGCATCAGGTGGTGAACTATCGCGAGTCATGTTGGCTCTCGAAGTTGTTGTGGCCGAACGCGACCGCGTTCCCACGTACGTTTTCGACGAAGTGGACTCCGGCGTCGGTGGCGCGGCCGCGATCGAAATCGGCCGACGGCTCGCGCGATTGGCGCAAAATGCCCAGGTCATCGTGGTGACCCACCTTGCGCAGGTCGCGGCGTTCGCCACAAATCACCTGCGCGTCGAAAAGAACACCGAAGGGGATGTCACGGTCAGTTCGGTCACCAAATTGTCGGGCGAAGCACGCATCGCCGAAATGGCTCGACTCCTCTCGGGACTTCCGGATTCCGACACGGGGCTCGAGCACGCCAGAGAGCTCGTTCAGCTCGCTTCGCTGATAGAGTGAAATCCCGTGGCGGGCTCAAAGGGTGACAAGGTAACGAAGCATATTTTTGTCACCGGGGGAGTCGTCAGCTCGCTGGGAAAAGGCCTCACGGCCGCCAGTTTGGGCAACCTTCTCACCGCGCGGGGTTTACGCGTGGTCATGCAAAAGCTTGATCCTTATCTCAACGTCGACCCGGGCACCATGAACCCGTTTCAACACGGAGAAGTGTTCGTCACCGATGACGGTGCCGAAACCGACCTCGACATCGGACACTACGAGCGCTTCCTCGACATTAACCTCAGTCAAGCGGCCAACGTCACGACCGGTCAGATCTATTCGCAGGTCATCTCGAAAGAACGTCGGGGCGAATACCTCGGTGACACCGTTCAAGTGATTCCGCACATCACCGACGAAATCAAACGACGGATGCGTTTGCAAGCCGAAGACTCCCCACAACCCGACGTGATCATCACCGAAATTGGTGGCACGGTGGGCGACATCGAAAGTCAGCCATTCATTGAATCTGCACGTCAGGTTCGTCACGAGCTGGGTCGAAAGAACGTCTTTTTTGTGCACGTGTCACTCGTTCCCTTCATGGGCGCGTCCGGTGAACAAAAAACGAAACCGACGCAACACTCGGTCGCCACGTTGCGCTCGATCGGAATCCAGCCGGATGCGCTGGTGTTGCGCAGTGACCGACCTGTTACCGATGCCAACAAGCGCAAAATCGCGCTCATGTGCGACGTCGACGAGGACGCCGTCGTCAACGCAGTTGACGTGCCGAGTATCTACGACATTCCCACGATGCTGCATTCGCAGGGACTCGATACCTACATCGTTGACGCACTCGGACTCAGCGCGGGTCCCGTCGATTGGACGGGATGGTCTCGACTCCTCACCGCCGTGCACGAGCCGGCCCATGAAGTAACCGTGGGACTCGTCGGAAAATACATCGATTTGCCGGATGCGTATCTGTCGGTCACCGAAGCGTTGCGGGCGGGTGGCTTTGAACACCGCACCAAAGTCACCATTCGATGGATCCCCTCCGACGAGTGCGAGACAGCCGATGGGGCCGCGAAAAACCTCTCCGACCTTGACGGCATCTGTGTACCCGGAGGATTCGGAATTCGTGGCATCGAAGGCAAGCTCGGCGCATTGCGATTCGCGCGCGAAAACGGCATACCGGTTCTGGGTCTCTGCCTCGGGTTGCAGTGCATGGTCATCGAATACGCGCGCAACGTTGCCGGACTCGCAGGAGCCTCCTCGAGTGAGTTTGACCCGGAAACACCGATTCCCGTCATCGCCACCATGGCGGAGCAAGTTGACATCATCGAATCGGGCGACATGGGTGGCACAATGCGACTCGGGCTCTACGACGCGGTACTGAGCAAAGGCAGTCTGGCTGCCCAACTCTACGATTCCGACCTCATTCACGAGCGTCATCGGCATCGTTATGAAGTCAACAACGCTTACCGCGAACAGCTCGCGGCCGCTGGCCTCACCTTCTCGGGAATGTCACCCGACGGGACCCTTGTCGAGTTCGTCGAGCTACCGCGAGACGTGCATCCGTTTTACATCGCCACGCAGGCGCACCCCGAGTTGCGCTCGCGACCCAACCGCGCGCATCCACTTTTTGCGGGACTCATCGAAGCCTCACTCGATAGGCAGCAGGCAAGCCGACTCTTCGATATCGACGAGAGTTAGCCCGTGTCCGACCCGATCATCGATGAACCAGCACCCGTGGAGACGCTGGAGAGTGGAACGGTATTCACCGGTCGAGTATGGGACGTGGTGAGCGAACAGTTTCGCTACAACGGGGAGGTCTTGACACGCGACTTCGTTGCGCACCCCGGCGCTGTCGCCGTCATGGCCTTCGATGAGCACGACAGGTTTGTCACAATCAAGCAGTACCGACACCCCGTGAGACTGCGCGAGTGGGAGCTACCGGCTGGCTTGCTCGACCTCGAGGGTGAGCATCCGCTGGCATCGGCTCAGCGTGAACTCGCCGAAGAAGTCGATCTCGCGGCCGCTGAATGGCATGTGCTCACCGACTACTGCACCTCGCCCGGCGGAAGCGACGAAGCGATCCGGGTCTACCTTGCACGCGGACTGACGCCCGCCGTTCACTCGTTCGAACGCACCGGCGAAGAGGCAGACATGATCGTGCGATGGATTTCGCTCGACGACGCGGTCGACGCGGTGCTCGATGGTCGGGTATCGAACTCAATCTTTCAGGTCGCCGTATTGACGGCACACGTCTCACGCCAACGGGGATGGTCGACGCTCCGTCCGGGTGATGCCCCCTGGCCCCAACTGGACTGGCGCGACGCACGCCGCACATGAAACTCGTCGACGCACAAGAGTCGTTCCTGCGCCACGTGACGATTGAACGAGGACTGTCGACGAATACCATCTCGGCCTATCGTCGTGACCTGACCGGTTACCTAGAGTGGCTCGCTCTCAATGGTGTCGACCCTGCGGCAGAGGAATCCTGCGCGGCAGTGACCTCTCAACTCGTCTCGGCCTTCATCGCCCACGTGCACGATCGACCGCACTCGCCGCTGACCGCAACGAGTCAGGCTCGTCTGCTCTCCAGCCTGCGCGGGTTTCACCGATTCGGTCTCGAAGAAGGTTTCGCATCGAGCGATCCAACGCTAGGTATTTCTCCGCCGAAACTTCCATTGCGACTTCCCAAGGCCTTGAGTATCTCCGAAGTCGAAGCACTACTCGATGCCTGTGACGGCGATGGCGATGTTCGGATTCGCGACCGCGCGCTCATCGAATTGCTCTATGCGACGGGCGCGCGCATCTCCGAGATTGTGTCCCTTAATGTGGACGACATCACCGACACACAGGGAATGTTGCGCGTTCGAGGTAAAGGCAACAAGCAGCGACTCGTTCCTGTGGGGTCGTTTGCTCGCGCGGCCCTGGACGCGTATCTCGTTCGCGTTCGACCCGTGTTCTCGGCTCGGGGTCGCTCGACACCGGCGCTCTTTCTCGGACCACGAGGGTCGCGAATGTCGCGCCAGAGCGCGTGGCTGGTCATCCAAGGAGCCGCCGAGCGCGCTGAGCTCACCACGCACGTCTCGCCGCACTCGTTACGCCACTCGTTCGCGACTCACCTGTTGAACGGCGGCGCCGATGTGCGGGTCGTGCAAGAGCTGCTCGGGCACAGCTCTGTTGCGACCACACAGATTTACACCTTGGTCACGGCGGATGCGTTGCGCGAGAGCTATCAGCTCGCGCATCCTCGGGCTCGGGCGACGAGCACCAGAATCGACGGGTCAGGCTAGAATCGTCGGGTGGCAAGCCCTTCCGACAACGCTAACCCGCGACCACGCGGGGCAGTGTCATTTCCGGAGCCGCCCGTTCTCACGTCACACGGTCCCGCTCGAATCGTCGCGTTGTGTAATCAAAAAGGCGGCGTGGGAAAGACCACGTCCACCATTAACTTGGCCGCGTCCCTCGCGGAATTGGGTCGCCGAGTTTTGGTCGTCGATTTCGACCCGCAAGGTGCGTTGAGTGCCGGATTCGGTGTGCACGCCTTTGACGACTCACCAACGGTGCTCGATCTCATTAACGGAAAACAGACCGACCCGCACGCGGTCATCAAACCAACGAGTGCGCCGGGCGTCGACATCCTTCCGGCAAACATCGAACTTTCCGTCGCTGAAGTCTTTCTTGTCACCGAGCTGTCCCGCGAGCACGCTCTGGCGAACGTTTTGAAAAAAGTTGCGCCCGAGTATGACGTCATTCTCATTGACTGCCAGCCTTCGCTCGGACTGTTGACCGTAAACGCGCTGACCGCGAGTCACGGTGTGATTGTGCCACTCGAATGCGAATACTTCGCACTTCGTGGATTGGCCATGCTGGTCGAAACAATTGAAAAGGTGCGCGACAGACTGAACCCGGCTCTGACGCTCGATGGAATCTTGCCGACCATGTATGACCCGCGCACACTGCACTCGCGCGAGGTGGTACAGCACGTCGTCGACAACTTCGGCGATGTTGTACTTCACACATCCATCGCCCGCACGGTGAAGTTTCCTGACGCGTCAATCGACGGACTGCCGATGAATCAATTCGCGCCCGAACATGCGGGTGCCGAAAACTATCGTCAGCTGGCCCGCGAGCTCATTTCTCGTGGTTCCCTTCCCTAGCGCGGTGAACGCCAACGACCTCTCCCACACGACGACCGCAACCGAGTCTCCCGCTGGCTTTCGGGTTTCGGTCGGCGATTTTGAAGGTCCGTTCGACCTCTTGCTGTCACTCATTTCGAAACACGAACTCGACATCACCGAAATCTCGTTGAGTGTTGTCACGGATGAATTCATCGCCTATCTCAAAGGAATCGATCTCACGCGAGGTCTCGAGGAGGCCACTGAGTTCCTCGTTGTTGCCGCGACGCTACTCGATCTGAAGGTCGCTGGACTCCTTCCCCAGGGTGAACTTGTGGACCCGGAAGATGCGGCACTCTTGGAAGCCCGGGATCTGCTCTTCGCCCGTCTCTTGCAATACCGTGCTTTCAAGGATGTTTCGCAGTGGTTTGCCACGCAGCTCGAGGCGGAGTCAACGCGCCATGCGCGCGTTGTGCGACTTGAGGAAAAGTATCGTCGCAGTGTGCCCGACCTTGTGTGGACGACGAGCCTGGAAGATTTCGCCGCGATCGCTCTTCTCGCCTTTGCTCCGCGATCCATTCCCACAGTGGGTTTGGATCACCTGCATGCGCCGCTGGTGAGCATTCGCGAACAAGCAGCCCATGTGGTGTCGCGTCTTCGCGAAGGCACACCGCTCACGTTCCGGGAACTGGTCGCAGATGCGGGGATTCCTGGAGTCGTCGTTGCGCGCTTCTTAGCGGTGCTGGAGCTCTATCGTCACGCGGCCATCGATTTCGACCAGCACGAGCCCTTGGGTGAGCTCACGATTACCTGGACGGCACAAACCTGGTCGGATGACGCCCTCGCACACTTGGGAGCACAATATGGATCTTGAACGCGCACTCGAAGCAATCTTGCTCGTGGCCGACGAGCCGCAAAGTATCGTGAGCATGGCCACCGCAGTGGGGTCGCCCGTGAAAGATGTCAAAGCTGCCATTGCCGCTTTGGTGGCCGACTACGACGGTGTGGCTCCCGCCGGCGCGGGTGTTCGTCGCGGTTTTGAACTTCGGGAGGTGGGCGGCGGCTGGCGGCTGTATGTGCGAGCAGAATTTGATGCCGTCGTGACGGACTTTGTCCTCACGCAGAACCCGACCAAGTTGACGCAGGCCGCCCTTGAAACGCTGGCCGTGATTGCGTACCGTCAACCCATTAGTCGACCACAGATTGCGCAAATTCGTGCCGTCAACGTTGACTCGGTAGTGAGAACGCTCCTCGGACGCGGTCTGATTACCGAAGTGCAAACGGATGCCGAGACGGGGGCAATTCTCTACGGCACGACCGACCTCTTGCTCACGCAGCTGGGAATCAACTCCCTCGAAGAACTCCCGCCCGTTGCGCCCCTGTTGCCCGACGGACAGGGCGGCTTTTAGGTCATGCTCTCCGACGACGCGGTGTCGGGCGCAGAATCGAGCTCACAGTCGGGCGCGGAATCGGTTGATCGTCGCGATGCCGGTCGGGAACCGGCTTCCTGGTTCGTCGAACCCTCTGGTGTTCGATTGCAGAAAGTGCTCGCCGCCGCCGGCGTGGCGTCGCGCCGCGTGTGTGAAAACTACATCGTCGAAGGTCGCATTTCGGTCAATGGCCAGGTCGTGACGGAGCTCGGTCGTCGCATCGATCCGGAAGTAGACCGAGTTGAGGTCGACGGAACTCCGGTGCAACTAGACGTGAGTCGTCGCTACGTCATTCTCAACAAGCCCGTCGGCGTGGTCAGCTCGATGAGCGACGAAAATGGGCGACCCGACTTGAGTACCTACGCGCGCGAGTTCGACGAACGCGTCTTCTACGTGGGGCGCCTCGACGCCGACACCAGCGGGCTCATGATTCTGACGAACGACGGCGACGTGGCGCAGGCGCTCGCGCATCCTAAATTCGGTGTTCTTAAGACCTATGTGGCAAAGGTGCGCGGTCGCGTGACGCCCCAGATCATTGCGAAACTCACCGCGGGATTCGACCTCGACGATGGGGAGATACACGCGGACAAAGCGCGATTGTTGTCGGTCGAGCCATCGGGTAGGCACAGCATCGTTGAGATCACATTGCATTCGGGACGCAATCGCATTGTGCGGCGCATGCTCAAACATGTCGGGCATCCGGTTATCGACTTGGTTCGGCGCTCATTCGGACCGCTGCACTTGGGAACACTGCCCGCGGGTGCGTGGCGTGACCTGACTAAACTAGAACGAGGCGAAATTCTCGCCCTCGCGCGTGGTGGTTCACGCAATGATGTGGAGTCAGCCGAACACGGCGAATGACCCCTCGACGAAACGGACGTGACGTGACGTGAATCTTTCACCCGCTTCTGTTCGGCTCGCGGGAAAGACCGTGCGCGTTGTGGGAACGGGGCTGCTCGGTTCGAGCATCGGGTTAGGTTTGCGTGCCAACGGCATCACCGTTGTGTTAACGGATGCGTCACCTTCGTCAGCCCGATTGGCGCAAGATCTCGGTGCCGGGCAGTTGGCGGCCGCAGGCGACGTTCCGGACCTCATCGTCGTGTGCGTTCCTCCCGACGTGGCCGCCGACGTCATTGCGCGAGAACTTGCCGACTTCCCTCGCGCCATCGTCACGGATGTGACGAGCGTGAAAGTTTCCGCTCGCGATGATTTGGCGGCGCGCGATGTCGACCTGTCACGATACGTGGGGTCTCATCCACTTGCCGGGCGTGAACGCGGGGGAGCGATTTCGGCCCGTGGAGATTTGTTCATCGGACGCCCGTGGGTTGTGTGTCGTGAACACGAGAACCCAGAAATCGCGATACGGCTGGTTGAAGATTTGATTCACGACTTAG
>RFQD01000211.1 GCA_009925875.1 Microbacteriaceae bacterium
CTTGTCGCCCGTCTCGATGATCTTGAGGTGCCTCAGCCTGACCCTGACGATGCGGTAGCCGTCGGGCGAAATGGATTCAAAGATGCGGTCCACGTAGCCATCCTCGCCGTTCTTGACCACGTAACTCGTGTCGACCGACTCTTGTCCCGTCTTGTTGGTGCGCATCGTGACCTTGCCGACCAGAACGTCGCCCATGCCGACATACTCGCCGATGCGCGCATAGCCGTGGTCGCCCAGTTTGTCGTAGTTCCAGTTCTTGCTGCGCAAGTGTGTCGGCACGCACCCAATCGTCTCGACCGTGTAACTCGTGCGCTTGCGTTCCTCGACCACGATCGTCTTGTAGGCCGTGCTGCGAAAGACGCCGCGGTCGATCGAACTCTGGTTGAACAGGACCGAGTCCTCCTGGTTAAACCCGGTGTAGCAACAGAGTGCCACAATGAGGTTGTTGCCCGAAACGAGGTGGTCACAGCCCGCCGTGTCACCGACATGCGTCTTGACGATGGGCTGTTCGGGTCCGTGGAGGACGTGGGCAATCGTGTCGGCGCGCACGGCCTGCGTTGTGGCGAAGCGACCGATGGCCTGCTTGCTCATGCTGGCGACGTAGCACAGGCGCGGACTCTGCGTGTGCTCGGGAAAGGGAATGAGGTTGACGCAGGCGCCCATCCACAGGCTCGGGTGGACCTCGACGTAGTCGCAGTCGGCGTGGACCTCCCACGGGAAAACGGCGACGGTTTTGGTTTCCAACTCGTGCGCGTCGGCCCACTGCACAAGGTTGCTCTGCGTGGCCGCTGCCCACGACATGCCGTTCAGGTCGGCGGCAGACGGCAATCGCTTGGCGTCGAGCAGCGGTCGCAAGAGGCGCCCCTCGTCGCAAAAGATGTGCACCTCTCCAAAGGCTTCGTCAAAGGAGAGCGAGGCGGTTTCCGGCAGACGCCGCGCCGCGCGCATGGCGTGGAGTTCGGCCATGACGGCAGGGCCGCGACGCGTGTTGGCGAACCAGACGCCGTTGACAAAGATCTTGACGTAGCGCTCGCCCGCGACGAATTGAAAGTCCGTTTCGACATCGGACATGGACTCCAACGTGCGGTAGACGTAAATGGGGTCTTTGCGCACCGACACTTGCGTGAGCAAGGACAGGTTCTTGACAATGCCCGCCGAGTGTCCCTCGGGCGTTTCGTGCGCGCAGATGAAGCCGACTTGCGACGGATGCACTTGCCGGATCTTGGTGTTCTTGCCCTCCTTGCCGATCGGAATGAGGATGCGCTTGAGGTGCGAGAGGGTGGACATGAAGGACAGGCGGCTGAGGACTTGCGACACGCCCGTGCGCATGTAGGAGGACTTGGGCACGCCCCAGTTGCCCGTGGAAAAGGCGTGGCGAATGCCTTGCGTAATCATGGTGGAGCGGGACATGATGAGGAGCACGTCTTGCCGGCGCACGAGTTGCGCGCGCACACTGCGCGCAAAGCGTTTGAACAGCGTTCGAAAGAGGTCGGCCACGAGAATGCCGGCGGTTTCGACGCGCTTGTTGGCAATGTGGTCGCGGTCGTCCAGCGGTCGACGCCCCCCGTTCGTGTCCACGACCTTTTTGGCCATGTGCAGCAAGAAGTGGATCTTGGTGCGCATCATGCTGCTGACGCCCATGTGTGGAAAGAGTTCGTTGAGGAGCACCTGCTCCACATACGCCCCGCGGCGCTCCTTTTGCACCGAGGCCGACACGTGCTGCGCAATCTGCTGAATGGCGACGTCGGATGTCGGAAAGCGGCCGGCGTCGCGCAGGAGGTGGCGCACGACCTCGTCGTCGGCGTGCGACTCGGAAAAGTCCACGACGGTGCTTTCATCGGGCACCGGAAAGCCGTGCACGCGCAGCATGTGCTCCAGTTCGGCCACGTCGACGCCCATGGCGCGCAGAACGACGCCGAGCGGCATGTCGTGGGCGATGTAGGCAATGACGACCGTCATGTGGTAGTCGGTGTGCAACTTCATTTGCACGAGCACCGAGTGCCCGGTTTCCTCCGACATGCTGCGAATCTCGCCGACGCACAGCGTCTTGGGGGAGTTGCGAGAAGGAAAGACGTGCACAATGTTGTAGTTGATGCGTTCCTGGCTGACGAGGACGCGCTCCTTGCCCTTGACGATGAAGTAGCCTCCGTCGTCAAAGAGGCACTCGCCCAGTTGCACGCGTTCCTGGGCGGTCGTGCCGGCGAGGTTGCACTTGGCGCACTGGACCATCATGGGAATGCGCGCCAAGTGGACTTTGAAATGGGACTTGTGCTCGAGCACCGTTTCTCCCTCCTTCTCGTCCAGTTGCAGCAAAAAGGTTTCGACGTTGACGGACACGACGGAGGAGTAGGTGAGGTCGCGGAGACGGGCTTCGTTGGGCGTAATGTAGCGCACGGAGCGGTTGTCGTCGACGATATAGGGTCGGTCGACAAAGGTTTGCCCGAACTGCACGCGAAAGAGGCGACGACCGGGGAGCGGCACCTCGACGATGGGCTCTTCTTCAATGATGCGTTGCAGGCGGTGGTAGAGAAAGACGTCGTAGGAGCGCTTGAGGTAGGCGCTCATGTCTTCCTCCTGGAAACTGCGTCCGACGAAGCGGAGGACGGCGTCTTCCCACGCGCGGTGGCGCGCAAACGTCGCGTGGTCAAAAGATTCGATCGTGTCCATCTCTGGTCGTTTGAAAAACGTGCTCGCGCGTCCGACGCGATTCAGTTTTCAAAAAAAAAAAATCCCGTGCAGTGTCAGAGAGAGGCGATTGGA
>RFQD01000212.1 GCA_009925875.1 Microbacteriaceae bacterium
CCTCGGCTCGCCGAGCGGAAAAAGAATGGAGGCGCGGATCTTTCGGGAGGAGAACAACAGATGCTCGCGATTGCGCGCGCTCTGCTGTCGAATCCGCGCCTCCTCGTTATGGATGAACCGAGCGAAGGACTTGCCCCGACGATTGTCGACCACATCGCCGAGGTGTTCCGCTCGCTCGTTGCCGACGGACAGGCAGTGTTGTTGATCGAGCAGAATCTGCGGTTTGCAACCGACCTGTGTGACCGCATCCTTTTTATGGTCAACGGACAGATCGCTGCCGACTTGCCGGCAGAGAAGGTTGCGCGCGACGCTCAGGTTCAGGAGAAGTACCTCGGCGTTATCTAATTTGTGCATGCGCACCTGCCATTATTCGAAATTTGACAACTTAGGACACGCTCATGGCTAAGGTTCGCCGCCAATTTCCTCGCCCGCGAGACCTTGCACCGCTTCTCAAGTTCAAGGCCCCCGACTTCAACGCCAAGCGCCGTCGCCTCGCCAAGGCGCTGACGATTTATGATCTGCGTGCCATCGCGGCGCGGCGCACCCCGCGAGCGGCGTTCGACTACACCGAGGGTGCGGCCGAAGCCGAAATTTCGCTGGCTCGCGCTCGGCAAGCCTTCGAAGACATCGAGTTTCATCCCGCGATTTTGCGTGATGTATCGACCGTCGACCTGAGTTCCACTGTATTGGGCGGTCAGACTGCGTTGCCGTTCGGTATTGCACCGACGGGCTTTACGCGCATGATGCACACGGAGGGCGAGTGGGCCGGGGCCGCCGCGGCACGCAAGGCGGGCATCCCGTTCTCTCTCTCCACAATGGGCACAACGTCGATTGAGGATGTTGCGGCCACGAACCCCGATGGTCGTAACTGGTTCCAGCTCTACATGTGGAAAGACCGTGACCGGTCGATGGCTCTCGTAGAACGCGCTGCGGCAGCGGGATTTGACACTCTTCTCGTCACGGTCGACGTACCCGTCGCGGGCGCCAGGCTCCGAGACAAGCGCAACGGCATGTCGATTCCGCCATCGCTAACGCCAGCAACCGTTATCAACGCTATCCCTCGACCGGAATGGTGGATTAACTTTCTGACGACCGAACCGCTTGCGTTCGCGAGTCTTGATCGGTGGAGTGGCACAGTTGCCGAATTGCTCGATTCAATGTTTGACCCGACCGTCACATTCGAGGATCTGAAGTGGATTCGTTCCCAGTGGCCCGGGAAGGTGGTCGTCAAGGGTGTACAGACAGTTGCTGACGCGAAACGCGTCGTGGCGACGGGAGTCGACGGTCTTGTGCTGTCGAATCATGGCGGTCGCCAGCTCGATCGTGCGCCCGTCATGTTGTGCCCGACGTTGTGAAAGCGGTCGGAAAGAAAACAGAAATCATCGTCGACACCGGAATTATGTCGGGAAGTGACATTGTCGCGTGCATCGCACTGGGTGCGAAATTCACACTCATCGGAAGGGCTTATCTCTACGGGCTTATGGCCGGTGGCGAGGAGGGTGTCGACCGCGCCATCGACATTCTTCGTGAGCAAATCACCCGAACCATGCGATTGCTCGGGGTGACGTCACTTGCGGAGTTGAACCCGGATCATGTCACGCAGCTGTCACGCTTCACTCGACTCATGCCGCGCTGATTCGCTCCAGGCGCGCGAGAGCGGCATCCTCAATGGGGCTTTCCGGACCGATGGCTGCGCGCATGACCCGCAGTGTCGCGCGAGTTGCGGGGACTATCAGCCATTTCGGTTTTGCGCGCAGACCGAGCAGGGTGCGAAATTCGGGTCGTATCGATACCACGGCCGCGTCAAAGAGGAGGCGATAAATGGGCCGAGCCAGCAACGGCAACGGCGGGCGGCGAATGAACGCGATGACCGACTGGATTGACTCCGATCTGTTGAGCACTCCCCGGGAGGCCAGATCGTCGATGATGCGATCGACTTCGGCCACACTCGACGGCGCGGAATCGAGGCCGAGTGGGGTAACCGATGCGGCCCACTGGGCCACGTAGTTGTCGGCGCCGGAGACCGCTGTGCCGGCTGGAATAGGCGCCGACGCGTACATTTGGTGGGCCACGAGAAAAGATTCCATAAACGCCACGTGAACCCACAGCAGAAACTCGGGATCGGCCGCACGGTACTCGCGCACACTGCCCAAGCCCGTGTCAAATTCTCCCGTCACACGTTCGTGCAGTCGATTTACTCGCGAGGCCTCGCGCATCACTTCGGTACGACTGGCAAACGTGGTGACGGTGAGCCAGCGAATCGTGCCCGCCAGTCGGCCCAGGGGGTCTTTTTCATAGCGCGAGTGGTCACGCACGCCGGTGAGTGCAGCCGGATGCAGGGCCTGCATAAGCAGAGCGCGAATACCGCCCACGAGGGTTCCAAAGTCTCGATGGATGACCCACGGCGCGTCGCTCGGAAGAAACAGCCCGGGCTCGTCCCCGCGTGCAACGACCTCAAGCCACGGGGGTGTGCCGTCGGGCGCGCCCGAGAGCAGCCGCCGAAATGAGCGAGAAAAACGCTCTTGGAGTGCCGAGTTCCGTGCCATTGCCTCTAGCCTAAGTGTGTGGCAGGCGCCCTCGTGGCGACGTCAACACCCATTACGACCACCGCACACTTCGCCCCATCAGGAGGAACTCAGAATGTCCGATGTAGCCGGTAAGACTTTTGTTGTCGTTGGTGCGCGTGGCGGTTTGGGCCGGGAAATTGCGTCTCAACTTTCTGCGCGTGGCGCGTCGGTGATCGGTACGTCA
>RFQD01000213.1 GCA_009925875.1 Microbacteriaceae bacterium
ATCATCGTGGGCTTCGTTCTGTGGACGTTCACTCTCATCGCAGGTGCCGTCTGGGCAGAAAAAGCGTGGGGGCGCTACTGGGGTTGGGACGTCAAAGAGGTCTGGACCTTCATCATTTGGACCATTTTTGCCGGATACCTGCATGCCCGATCCACACGGGGGTGGAAGGGGTCGCGATCGGCTGTTCTCGCCATGATTGGATTTGCCGCCGTCATCTTCAACTTCACCGTGGTGAACATCTTCTTCAAAGGGCTACACGCCTACAGCGGGCTCTCCTAAGCCACAATCAGCGTCCCGGCGATTGCGCTCGAGCTCTCTCAGAGGAGGGCGTACACGCGGCGAAGACGCTCAAGCCACCATGCCGTTCGTTCGGTTGACGCGCCGTGCCGAGCCAGAAGATCGGGATTCACCTGAGGTCGCACCACGTCGATGTATCCCTCGTCGGGCACGAGTGGGGAATCCGTCACGTCGTCGAGCAGAAGCGCCGCGGTGCCGAGGCCACAGTCAAATTCTGAGTCGGGCAGACGCGCCGCCAGATGAGCCCCCATGGCGATGCCTACCGAGGTTTCCAGAGCACTGGACACGACGGCAGGAAGTTGTGCTTCGCGAACAAGCTGCAATGCCCGTGAGATTCCACCGAGGGGTTGTGCCTTGATGACAAGGATGTCCGCCGCCCCCGCGCGTGCAACCTCGAGGGGATCGCTCTCACGTCGCACACTCTCGTCAGCGGCAATGGGGATGCCCATGTACTGCGTGCGATTGCGCAGGTCGATGAGTTCCGCGATGCTCGCGCACGGTTGCTCGACGTACTCCAAATCGAATTCGGCAAGTGCGTGCAACGCGTGTTCGGCTTCGTCCACGTTCCAAGCCCCATTTGCATCCACACGAACGCGCCCTTCCGGTCCCATTCGTCGTCTCACTTCTCGAACCCGCGCGACATCATCAGCGAGCGTGGTGGAGGGGCCACCAACTTTGATTTTCACGGTACGGCATCCACGAAAACGGCTCAGAATGTCACCGACCCGTTCGGGCGATACGGCGGGCACCGTCGCGTTGACCCGGATGCGTTGCGCTTGGTCGCCTGCCGGGTCGTGATCCCGTGACCACCCAAATTCGATTGCCGCACGTAACCACGACGCGCTCTCCGTATCGGAATAGTCGTCGAAGGGGCTGAACTCACTCCAACCAACGCTGCCCTGCAGAAGTAACGCCTCGCGAACGACGATTCCACGAAAAGGAGCCGCGAGGCGCAGGGTCACCACATGCGCGCAATCCAGCAATTCGTCGAGAGTTGGCGTCACCTCGCTAGTTTGCACTACGCGCGTAGGCTGGAGGCATGACGCAGCAGGTGAGTGCGATTTTTGACCCCGACGTCTGGGCGGACGTGCCCGGTTTTGATGCCATGACCGACGTGACGTACCACCATTCGCGAGACGGACGCATTGCCCGGGTGGCGTTCAACCGTCCCGAAGTTCGAAACGCGTTTCGTCCGCACACGGTCGATGAGCTCTACCGCGCCCTCGATGACGCGCGTCAAAATGCACGGATTGGCGTCGTCTTGGTGACCGGAAATGGTCCGAGTGACAAAGACGGTGGGTGGGCTTTTTCGTCCGGGGGTGATCAGCGCATTCGTGGACGCGCAGGCTACGAATACGCAGACGGGTCGACCCCGCAGGGCACCGCCGCGGCGGGCGCCGGGCGACTGCACATTCTCGAAGTGCAGCGCCTGATTCGGTTTATGCCCAAAGTCGTTATTGCCGTCATTCCCGGATGGGCTGCGGGAGGTGGCCATTCCTTGCACGTGGTGTGCGATCTCAGCATTGCGAGCGAAGAGCACGCCCGCTTCAAGCAGACCGATGCCGATGTCGGCTCGTTTGACGCAGGCTATGGCAGTGCATACTTTGCTCGACAGGTCGGTCAGAAGTTTGCCCGAGAGGTTTTCTTTCTCGCTCGAGAGTATGACGCGAATCGCGCTTACGAGATGGGGGCGGTGAATGCCGTTGTGCCTCACCACGAGCTTGAAGCAACGGCAATCGAGTGGGCCCGCACAATCTTGACGAAGTCACCCACGGCGATTCGCATGCTCAAGTTTGCCTTCAATGCGGTCGACGACGGTCTTGTCGGGCAGCAGGTGTTTGCCGGTGAGGCAACTCGGTTGGCCTACGGCACCGACGAGGCCGTGGAAGGTCGAGACGCGTTCTTAGAAAAACGTGACCCCGATTGGTCCTCATTCCCGTGGCATTTCTAACTCACGATCGCGCGTGCGAATGATTTCAACGGTCGATGACGCAAGACGAGCCGTCGGCGTGCCGGGAGCTCCCGGCTTGGGCGTGCTCATCGAAACCTCGGGCACCACGGGCGAGACAAAACGCGTTCGAATCTCATCGGGGGCGTTGCGAGCGAGTGCGGAGGCATCGCACGCCCGACTCGGTGGACCGGGCCAGTGGCTTCTCGCCCTTCCCACGACCTACATTGCCGGCGCGAATGTGCTCGTGCGCTCGGCCATTGCCGGAACCGAGCCCGTGGTGATGCCCGAAGGGCATTTCACCGCTCGGGATTTCGCCGCGTGCGTCAATCTGATGACGGGGGCGCGCCGATACAGTTCGCTCGTTCCGGTTCAACTCGCTCGCCTCGTCGACGGTGCCCAATACGATGAGGACGTTCGCACCTCGGTTGCAACGCTCGATGCCATTCTTGTCGGCGGTCAGGCCTCAGCCGATCAGCTC
>RFQD01000214.1 GCA_009925875.1 Microbacteriaceae bacterium
CGGCATTGACGCGGATGCCGCTGGCCGCAACTTCGGCGGCGAGGCTGCGCACGACCCCGATGATCGCACCTTTCGCCATCGCGTAGTGGGAATCACGATCGCCACCGCCCACGGCTAACTCACTCGTGATGGCAATGATAGATCCGGATCCGCGGCTCAGCATGCCCGGTAGCACGGCCTGCGCACACGCGAGGAGCCCGCCCACGTGCACGCGCAGCATGCGGTGGGCGGCTTCATCGGTGACGTCGGTCAGTGGTGTGCTTTCGTAGTGTCCGGCGGTCGTGACGAGTACGTCGACGGCGCCGAGTTTTGCCTCAATGTCGTTCACTGCGCGCGCGACCTCGTCGGCTGACGTCACGTCGACCGCGTACGAGAGCTCGCACAGCGGCGACTCCGCCCGGTCAAGCCCGGCGACCGACATCCCGAGAGATGTCAGCCGCCGGGTGATGGCTTGACCCATTCCTCCGGCAGACCCGGTGACGAGTGCAACGCGAGTCACAACTCGCCCCCCAGCTGCCCGTTCATGGTTTAGGCGTTTTCGTTGTCGAGTGCGTTGAGCTTCGCCAGCGCGGTTTCTGCGGTCAGGATGCGAGTGCGACGGCTCACATAGATGAGCGCACCCACAATCACAATTCCCGCGGTTCCCACGACGACGGACCAGTCGAGCCAGGGGTTACCCCAGAACGGCCGCGGCCACGCGATGTTGAGCAGTTCGAAGATGACCCACACCAACGCGACGAGGGCAACAAAGCCGGACGCCTTGCCTAGTGTGAACGGGCCCGACTTCCACTTTCCGCGGAAGACAACGATGACGAAGGCCAGCACGGGGAAGAGGAAGCTCAGGTAGAAGCCACCCGACGTGAAGTTGACCATCAGGGTGTAGAGGTCGGTTGCCACGTTGCTCAACAGGAAGAGCGCCGTTCCGATAACGGTGGTGATGAGAATCGGAATGACCGGCTGGCGCTGAACCTTACTGAGCTTGGACAGCGATGCCGAGAACGGCAGGGCGTTGTCTCGAGCGAGCGCCCAGATCATGCGCGACGCGGATGTCTGCAGCGCGAGGAAGCTCGCGATGAATCCAATGGCGAACAGGGCCTCGATCGGTAGCGCGATTCCCTGACCGAGCGACGCGGTGAGCACGGCGTAGACGGGGTCGACGTCGTAGCCCGGCAGGTCGGCGGCGTTGGTCGGCGTGGCCAGAATGATGGCCAAGCTGGCGAACATCACGACGACCGCAATGAACGAGATAGAGAAGAGCACGGCCCGGGGCAGGTTCTTCTTGGGTTCGCGCACTTCTTCGGCAATCGACCCGGCGCTTTCGAAACCGACGAACGAGAATCCGATGAAGACCATCGCAACGAGGAACGAGCCCGTGAGAGTGAAGTATCCGTCAGCGGCACCCACGCTCGCACCGCCGTCGAAAAGCACCGACAGGTTTTGAACGCGCGAGGTCGCGAGCAACCAGGTGCCGAGTCCGATGGAACCAATGACTTCGGCCACGATGCTCGCGTACATGAACACTTTGAGAATTCCGCGACCGGCGAGGTTGATTGCCGTGCCAACCACGAGAACGACGAACGCAATGAGGGCCTTGTCGGTTCCCGTGGGCTCGGTCATGCCAATCAGATTGGCGATGAACCCAGCGGCTCCGAGGGCAACCGTGGCCATGGCAATGATGAGCGTCCAGATGTAGATCCATCCGGCGAACCACGCCGTTCCCCGACCGGCGAGACCGACCGTCCACTGATAAATCGAACCTTCGAGTGGCCATCGCGAGACGAGCATGGCAAAGACGAGGGCGACGAGCAGCTGTCCACCAAAAACGATGAGGAATCCCCACCAGAACGATGGACCGGCCGTGCTGATGGCAAGTCCAAAGATGCCGTACAACGCGACGATGGGCGAGATGAAAGCGAAGGCGAACGCAAAAGCTGACCCAAACGAGAAATCGCGTTTGAGTGATTGAGTTTCACCCTGCGCCGTTGCAGATGTGTGTGACAAGTCGCACTCCTTATAAAGCCAGAACGGGGATATTGCGCCCATCATTATTCACTCCCACAACCAGAACCGGGGTTTTTGTGGCAAAACCTACAAAAATCCGTGCGTGGGTTGGAGAAAGCTACACTTGAGCCATGTCCGAGGAGTCCTCGGGGTCCGATTTACTCGTCACCATCGACGATTTGCTCGACGACCCCACCCTGTCGATTCAGCCCGCCTATGTTCCGGCTGCGGCCCACTCCACGCCCGTTTCCTGGGTCCACGCCACCGAGCAGATCGATCCTCGTCCGCACCTGCGTCGCAATGAGCTCGTGTGCACGCTCGGAAGTTCCCTCGTGGAGGCGCGATCTGCTCAACGATTTGTCGAGGCCGTGGCGGATGCCGGTGTGGCGGGCATCGCACTCGGACTTGGGGAGGGAGAGCGAGGCCCGGCGGCAAGAGACAATTTTGCTGTCGAGACTCTTCGTTTTGGCGCGCGCGGGCGAGTCAGAAGGCGACCTGCTCGATGTCGTGCAATCGACTCTCGGATGCGAGGTCACCGAGGGCGCACCTCACAACGGCCTGCAATTCCGGATGCCCCCGGGAGTCAAGGTTCCCTCCGCCGAATTCGTGGATCAGTTGTCGAGTCTGCTCGAGTTTGCGCGTCGCGAGAACGTGCGTGAAATGTCGGAGCGACACCAACAGGTCGGCCAGCTCATCGACCTCATTTCGAAAGGA
>RFQD01000215.1 GCA_009925875.1 Microbacteriaceae bacterium
CTGTGACAGCCACTAGGGACAGCACTGTCCGTAGTTTCTTGTTCATGTGTTACCTCTCTTGTTGGGTTTTTCTTCACCGGTGACGCTGAAGAAAGAATGCGCTTGCGCGCGCTTGGGTTGGGTCGGGGTGACTCTCGCCGCCCCGAGTGCGCCTATCCGTAGGTGTAGGGGTTCGGGATGGGCTCGTCCTCAGGAATTGCCGGGCTCATCCACTCGTTCCACTGGTCGGGTCCGAGTTGTCCGCGCACGTACTCGACCGAGTTGGCGACCTTGTCGCGGATTGGTGCGAGCGGCAGGTTGATTCGTTCGCCGTCGTACTTCACGACCTTGCCGTCGATCATGACCGTGTGCACATCGGCGGTACCGGCCTGGTACACCACGTGGGCGTAGGCGTTCAGAATTGGAGTCATCGCGGGCGACTCGTCGTTCTTAATCAGCACGACGTCTGCCTTTTTGCCCACGGTGAGCGAACCAATCTGGTCAGCCATGCCGAGCGAGTGAGCGCCTCCCATCGTGGCCTGCCACACGGCGTCTTGCGCCGTCATGCGGTTGACCGTGACTGTTTCGCCCTTTGCCTGAGCCTCGAGGTGGTCGCGCGACCGGAACGCACTGAGCGTCGAACGCATGGCCGAGAAGAAGTCGGCGCTCCACCACACGCTCGTGTCCATCGACAGCGAGCTGGTGATGCCGTACTTCTTGATTTCCCACGAAGAGGGGTAGCCCTGACCGGCGCTCTGCTCGCTCTCGGTCGAAACCGAAACCGTGCCGCCGGTAGCCGCAATCTTCTGGTAGCTCTCCTTGCCGAGAGACGAGGCGTGCACGTAGCAGACCTTGTCGGTCATCCAGCCACCGTCGAACATCTGGCTGATGCTGGTGTCGGTGGTTGCCCCCCACACACCCGCGTGCGTGGTGACGCGCAGGTCAAGGTCACGAGCGGCCTTGAACGCAGCCTCCTCGGGGAAGCCTTCGGCGCCGGTGACATCGAATGCGAGCTGAAGCCCGAGCATGTCGCTCGTCTTGAAGTCGCCGACCCACTTGCGGAACTCGGGTGCGTTGGCCCACTCCCACGGTGCACCGAGGTAGTTTCCGTACGCGAGTACGAAGCGGCCAGGGATTTCCTTGAAGGACTCCACAGCGGCATCCGCGTAGTCGGGAGTGCGCAGTGCGTGCGACCAGTCGAGTGTGGTGGTGACACCCTGGTCAACCGACTCGAGCGCGCTGAGCAGGTTTCCGGCCTTGATGTCCTCGGGGCGGAAGATGTGACCCCAGGTGAGGTAGTAGAAGACGAAGTACTGGGTGAGAGCCCAGTCGCCGCCGTACCCGCGAAGCGCGGTCTGCCACATGTGACGGTGCGTGTCGATCATGCCGGGCATGACAATGCCGCCCTTGGCGTCGATCTCGACCGTGCCTTCGGGGACCTCGAGCTTGTGGCCCACTCCGGCGATTTTCTTGTCGACGATCAACACGTCGGCGTCGTACAGCACGCCCTGCGAGTCGACCGTGATGACGGTTCCATTACGAAAGACGACAGAACGACCATCCGTGAAGTCGCTTGCCTTTGCCTTACTTGCCATTTGTTTCTCCTCATTGAGCAACGGTTCGTGGTGTGAGGTGGTGCTGGTGGAACGGTGGTGCAGGGTGTTACGTGGAGATGAAAATTTAGGTGAGTCGCCATCCTCGGTCGACGTAAATGTTGGTGCCGGAGGTGCCTTTGTTGTCGAGCAGGAAGAGGGTGGCTCCGACGACGTCTTCCATGGTTGCGAGTTCGCCGCCGGGTGTGCGGGATTCGTATCCGTGGAGCACTTCGGCGGGTTTGTCGCTCCAGAACGGGCTGTTGCCGATGATTCCGGGGTGGATCGCGTTGACGCGCATCGGTGCGAGTTCGAGCGCCATCGTGCGGGTGAGGCCTTCAACTCCGCCGTTGATGGACGACACCGTGGTGGAACCTGGGTAGGGGGCATCCTTCGCACGACCACCGAAGAGCACGATGGCGGTGTCGCGGTTCTCGGGGAGTCGACCAAGCAGAGTGTGTACGGTTTCGGTGTAGCCGACGAGTTTGAGCGTGACGAGCAGTTTGGCCCGTTCGATGTTGTAGTCACGCACCGTGTTGGCATCGCGCAAAATGCCGGCGAGCACGAGACCGTTGATCTCGCCGACGCTCTGGAGTGATTCGGCGATTGACTCGGGAACCGACAGGTCAACTCCGAGACCGGATGCGTGAGGACCGAGGTCAGCGGCGATTGCCTGAGCTCGCTGCGTCTCGCGACCCGTGATGATGACTTTCTCACCACGAGCGATGAGCGTCTTAGCTAGTTCGAGTCCGATGCCGGAGGTGCCGCCGACGACGAGTGTTGTCTTGGTGCTCATTTTTCTCCCTCGAGTTTCTGACTCAGGTATTCCCAATCGCGGGAGAAGCGATACGCGTGACGATGAGGCATCTGAGGCGACTGTGTTTCGAGCCAGCGCACCGGGGCACCCACCGCCTTGAATGAGTGGACGCACCCCACACCGGCCCACGCCATGTCACCAGGAACCATGCGCACGTGTTCACCGTCGAACCACGCGTCGACCTCGCCGTCGAGAATCAGGTACGCCTCTTCGAGCGGGTGATCGTGCGGACCGGCGACACCGTCGGGCTCGTACTTCACCATAAACATGGTCGAGAGAACTGCACCGAGGTCGGAAT
>RFQD01000216.1 GCA_009925875.1 Microbacteriaceae bacterium
CCACTTTTTCCGCGCATGGGCCACATGTCCGGGTCGCGCGTGAGCGAGCCCTCGGGGTAGATGATCACCGAGCGACCTTTGTTGACCAGCTCGCGCGCGGCCTTCAACGCCGCCGACGAGCGGGTTGAGCCACCGCGTTCCACGGGAATCTGGCCCGACAGGTGCAGCAGCCAACCGAGCACGGGGATGCGCATGATGGACGCTTTCGCCAAGAAGCGCGGCGCGCGCCCGAGGTACCACACCCCCACACCCACCATCACCGGGTCGATGTTGGTGAAGTGGTTGGGCGTGATGATGATCGGCCCCGTGCGGGGCATTTTGTCGCGCCCGATGAACGTGAACTTTGTGATGATGCCCGCCAACGGCAGGGCGATCGCGGCGAACAACCAAAAGATGGAGGGGCGACTTCGTTCACTCATGCTGACGGCACGACCCTAGGCGTCGATTTCGAAGTCGGCGCCGAGCGCGCGCAGTTTCTCGATGAAGTTTTCGTACCCGCGACTGATGATGCCCACGTTGCTCACGCGTGACGTGCCGGTGGCCGACAGCGCGGCGATGAGGTGGCTGAACCCACCGCGCAGGTCGGGCACTTCGACGTCGGCGCCGGTGAGGTGCGAGGGGCCGCTGATGATGGCGGAGTGCTGAAAGTTGCGCTGCCCGAACCGGCACGGGTGTGCGCCGAGGCAGTCGCTGTGCAACTGAATCGTCGCGCCCATCTTGACCAGCGCCTCCGTGAAACCGAATCGCTGCTCGTAGACGGTTTCGTGCACGATCGACACGCCGTGTGCTTTGGCCAACGCGACGACGAGTGGCTGCTGCCAGTCGGTCATGAATCCAGGATGCACGTCCGTCTCGATCACCACCGGCTTGAGTTCCCCACCCGGGTGGTAGAAGCGAATCCCGTCGTCGTGAATCTCGAACGCGCCACCGACTTTGCGAAACACGTTCAAGAAGGTGAGCATTTCGGGCTGACGTGCGCCGCCCACGAAGATGTCGCCGTCGGTGGCCAGTGCGGCCGCCGCCCAGGAGGCGGCTTCGTTGCGGTCAAAGAGGGCGCGGTGTGTGTATCCACTCAGGCTCGTCACGCCTTCGATGCGAATGAGTCGGTCGGTGTCGACCGAGATGATGGCACCCATCTTTTGCAAGATGTTGATGAGGTCCATGATTTCAGGTTCGATGGCCGCGCCGCTGAGCTCGGTTTTGCCCTGTGCGAGCACCGCGGTGAGCAACACCTGCTCGGTTGCACCCACACTCGGATACGGCAGTGAAATCTTCGTGCCAACCAAGCCTTCGGGTGCGGTCATGCGGATGCCCGACGGGAGTTTCTCAATCACGGCACCGAAGTTCTTCAACACCTCGAGGTGGTAGTCAATCGGGCGGTCGCCGATGCGGCAGCCGCCGAGGTCGGGGATGAACGCCTCACCGAGTTTGTGCAGCAACGGTCCGCAAAAGAGAATCGGGATGCGGCTCGAACCGGCGTGCGCATCGATGTCGACCATGTGCGCCGACACCACACCGCGCGGGTCGAGAATCAGTTCGCCGGGCTCGTCGCCGTCCGTCACGGTCACGCCGTGCACCTCGAGCAGACCGCGCACCACGCGCACGTCGCTGATCGCGGGAACGTCGCGCAGCACACTCGGGCCATCGCCGAGAATTGCCGCGACCATCGCCTTGGTGACGAGGTTCTTCGCACCCTTGACCTCGATGCGCCCGGTGAGCGGGCGGCCACCGTTGATGATGATGGTTTCGCCGGCGAGTCCGACGCTGGCGCCGGCAGCTCGAGCGGCGTTCGCTACGGCGTTACGTGCTGCTGGGTTCATGCGTGCCTCGCCGGGAGTGTCTTGGGCCGCCAGGATGCGCGACTCTTCTCGAACGCCGAAATGGCATCCTCGTCTCGCAAGGTTAGAGCAATATCGTCTAAACCTTCGAGTAGGCGCCAACGGGTGTAGTCGTCGACCTCGATCGGAACGACGATGTCGCCCGCCGGACTCGCCAGTGTCGCGCGGCGCTCGACTAGGTCGACCGTCACCTCAACACCCGGGTTGGCTTCGAGCGCTAACCACAGTTTTTCGGCGTCGGCCTCGCTGATGGTGGCGGTGAGCAGGCCCTGCTTGCCTGAGTTTCCGCGGAAGATGTCGGCAAATTTTGGCGCGAGCACCACGTCGAACCCGTAGTCGCGAAGCGCCCACACGGCGTGCTCGCGCGAGCTACCGCAGCCGAAGTCGCTGCCGGCTACGAGCACCTTGGCGCCCGCGTACGCCGGGTTGTTGAGCACGAAGTCGGGGTCTTGGCGCCACGATGCGAAGAGGGCATCCTCGAAGCCGGTCTTCGTCACGCGCTTCAAATACACGGCCGGGATGATCTGGTCGGTGTCGACCGACGCACGACGCAGTGGCACGGCGGGTGCGGTGACGGTGGTGAACTTCTGCATGATTAGCCCTCCTGCTCGGCCCCGGCGTCGACCAGGTCAGACGGGCTCGAAAGCGTTCCGCGAATGGCGGTGGCGGCGGCGACGAGCGGCGACACGAGGTGCGTGCGACCACCCTTGCCCTGGCGACCTTCGAAGTTGCGATTGCTGGTGGATGCGCACCGCTCCCCCGGCGCAAGCTGGTCGGGGTTCATGCCGAGGCACATCGAGCAGCCGGCGAATCGCCACTCAGCTCCGAAGTCCTCGAAGATG
>RFQD01000217.1 GCA_009925875.1 Microbacteriaceae bacterium
TCTCGGCGTGGGGGGAGTGCCCGCACTCGACGTCGGACTGCTCAAGGCGCTGGAGACTCTTTCTCCACTGCACGAAGCGGTCTATGCCTCCACGTACCTGGAGCGCTGGCGCTATGTGCCGCTCACCGTCCTGAACGATCCGTGACGGTCTACGAACTCATCTCGCGCGCGATGGCCGCCGCGAACGAGTCGACATCCTCGGCAGTGGTGTCCCAGGAGCACATCCAGCGCACCTCACCCGTGTGGTCATCCCAGGTGTAGAAGCGGTAGTCGCGCTGCAGTCGCTCTGTCACCGCAGGCGGAAGGATCGCGAAGACGGCGTTGGCATCGACTCGGCGCATGACCTCAACCCCGGGGATAGCTCGCACGGCCACCTCGAGGCGACGCGCCATCTCGTTGGCATGGCTCGCATTTCGCAGCCACAGGTCATCGGTGAGGAGTGCGGCCAGTTGCGCGCTCACGAACCGCATCTTGCTGGCGAGCTGCATAGAGGTCTTGCGCAGGAAATCCACGCCGGGTGCCGCCTCGGGATTGAGCACCACGACCGCCTCGCCCACACGTACCCCGGACTCGTGGAGCGCGATGAGCGCGCGTTTTCCGGCGAGCCCCAGGCACGCGCTGATTCCGAGTTCGTCAATCTCACCGGCCGACGCCGAGCCGCACGCGACGAGGGCCCATTCGCGCACGAGTGGCTCGAGCGCCTCCCGGCGTGCGGGCGAGAGCAGTTTGGAATCGCGGAGGCCCGGTGGTGCATCCACCGTTTCTCGTGACACCACGCAGACGCCGACCGTGACGGGTCCGGCAATCGCGCCTCGACCCACCTCGTCCATGCCGATGACGAGCGGTGCGCCCGCGTGGAGAAGTTCGAGCTCAAACTCGCGTGTCGCGTCGACGCTCACCGTCGGCTAGGGGCGGGGTCCCACGCTGGGCGTCGACTCGAATCCGGCCGGAAGTTCCGGTGCTTTCGGCACGTTCTGAAACACCTCCGGGTAGTTCGACAGCCAGCTCCAGCGACTAATCGGCCAACTGATAACGAATGCGCGACCAACGACGTCGTCAATCCCCACGAAGCCGTGGCCGGGTTGGTCGGGGTGGAATCGCGAGTCGGCCGAGTTGTTGCGGTTGTCGCCCATGACCCACAGCGCACCTTCGGGGATGGTGACCGAGAAGTCGACGGCCGAAGCGCGACCTTGCGTGTTCGGGTTGATGTAGGGCTCGATGAGAGGAGTACCGTTCACGGTTAATTCTCCCGTCGGTGTGCAACACACCACGGTGTCTCCGGGCAGACCGATCACGCGTTTGATGAGGTGTTCGTTGCTATCGGGAGATGCCAACCCGAAGAGTGACATGACCCATTCGGCACCCACTTGGATCGGGTTCGTCAGTGGAGGGGTGGCTGATGCGGGAAGCCATCCGCCGGGGTCGCGAAACACCACAATGTCTCCGCGGGAGATGGGCATGACATCCGGCACGAGCTCGTTTACGATGACACGATCGGCTTCGCGTCCCGTCGTGGGGTCGGGCGCCAGCAGCGTGTCTTGCATGGAGGCGGAGGGAATGAAGAACGACCGGATGAGGAATGTCTTGACCACGAATGACACGACGATGGCGATGGCAACAATGACGATGACGTCTCGAAGAAAGCCGAGAATCGAAGACCCGAGGCTTCGCTGCGGGGTGGAAGTCGTCACTGCCCTATCCTACGAGTCACGTTGTTGCGAATTTACTGTGGACACGTCAGAAAAGAACCCCCGACCGAATCGGTCGGGGGTTGCTCTCGAGATTGTCGGACTGCGACTTAGAAGTCGCGCTTCTCTTTGATCTTGGCCTTCTTGCCACGCAAGTCGCGCAAGTAGTAGAGCTTGGCGCGACGAACGTCACCGCGGGTGACGACCTCAATGTGGTCGATGATGGGCGAGTGCACCGGGAAGGTACGCTCCACGCCAACTTGGAAGCTCACCTTGCGAACGGTGAACGTTTCGCGAACACTCTCACCGGATCGACCGATGACAACGCCCTGAAATACCTGGATACGTGAACGGTTACCTTCGATGATGTTCACGTGGACCTTGACGGTGTCTCCGGCGCGGAACTCGGGGATGTCGTTGCGCAGACTGGCTGCGTCGACGGCGTCAAGCTTGTGCATGATTTCTTCGCTCTCTGTGCTCGCTCCAGGACGCCGCACGGGTATGTGGGTGATGAATGGTTGTCGCGAGCGGGTGTGTCATCGATTCCCCTGAAGCAGAATCCAAAACCGCGTGAGCGACAACTTTCCTATTTTGTCATGCCGAGCACAGGCGCACCTAATCGGGCAACAGATCGGGCCGTACTTGGCGCGTCCGCGCCACCTGTTGATCACGACGCCAGGCCGCAATCGCGGCATGATTGCCGGTCAGTAGCACGGGCGGAACTTCGAGTCCGCGCCACTCGTGCGGCTTGGTGTAACTCGGATATTCGAGCAGGCCATCTTCGTGCGACTCTTCGACGAGCGACTCGGGATTTCCCACGACACCCGGCACGAGTCGCGCGACCGCCTCGATTATCGCGAGGGCGGCCACTTCACCTCCGTTGAGCACGTAGTCGCCGAGCGAAACGACGCGCACGCGCATCCGTGTCGAAAAGTGATCCACCACGCGTTGGTCGATGCCCTCGTAGCGTCCGCACGCGAAC
>RFQD01000218.1 GCA_009925875.1 Microbacteriaceae bacterium
CGACGTGATTTTGCGAATGTGCTTGGTCGCCTCAGAAACGTCTCCCGTTCCCGCCTCACCTTTGGACCGAATCATGGCGGCGCCTTCGTTGATGCGACGATGTAGTCCACCTTCAGGTGTTCCAGAATCTGAGCTTCGACGAAGTGACCGATTCGTGCCTTGGCCATGACGGGAATCGACACAGTGTCGATGATCTGCTGAATAAGGTCGGGGTCGCTCATACGCGCGACACCACCCTGGGCGCGAATATCCGCGGGCACTCGCTCGAGCGCCATCACGGCCACGGCGCCGGCATCCTCGGCGATCTTTGCCTGTTCTGCTGTGACGACATCCATGATGACGCCGCCCTTGAGCATTTCGGCGAGTCCTCGCTTGACGCGGTTAGAACCAGTGTGAGCCTGTGCATTCTCAGTCATGAGTCTCTTCTTTTCGTCGTTGTGGGGAGCTAGACATCTTTCGGCCATGCATCGGCGAGTGCCTGTCGAGTATCGCCAAGGAGGCTCACGATCGCCTTAGTCTTCGCAATAATCGGGAAGAAGTTGGCATCGGTGGACCAGCGCGGAACGATGTGCTGATGAAGGTGATCGGCGACCCCTGCACCGGCGATTCGTCCCTGATTCATACCGATGTTGAATCCTTCGTTACGTGACACAACTCTGAGTACACGCATTGCCGTTTGAGTAAGACTAGCGATTTCCGCAACCTCATCGACAGTCGCGTCGTCATACATCGCAACGTGTCGATACGGGCAGACCATCATGTGCCCTGCGTTATAGGGATATAGGTTCAGGATGACGAACGCGAGTTTGCCGCGATGCACAATGAGACCGTCCTCATCTGTCCGACCCGGCGCACTGCAGAACGGACACTCGTCCTCGACGTCATCACCCGCGTGTCCCCGCGTGATGTAGGCCATGCGATGCGGTGTCCACAATCGTTGAAACTCATCTGGTGCACCGGCAAAGCTCGTCGACGGTTCGGCTGTTGCCCCGTCAAACTCCCCTTCGCCGTAATGGTTCATGGCCTCGCCGTCCGCATCAAATATCGGCGTCTCCGTTGATTTGGCGGTGCTCATCGTTAGCACGCACAATGAGCTCAATCGCATCAGAGATCGGCACCCCGTTGCGTTGGGTGCCGTCGCGGAAGCGGAAGCTCACGGCATTGTTCGCGCGATCATCCTCGCCAGCAATCAACTGAATGGGCGTCTTCAGTGCCGTCGCGTTGCGAATCTTCTTCTGCATCCGATCATCCGACGCATCAATTTCGGCACGGATACCCCGCGCACGAAGCGCTTCAATGACGCCGCGCACATACGGCTCGTATTCTTCGGCCACCGCAATTCCAGTGACCTGAACCGGGGAGAGCCACAACGGGAACGCACCGGCATAGTGCTCCGTCAACACGCCAAAGAACCGCTCAATGGAACCGAAGAGGGCGCGGTGAATCATGACGGGGCGATGGCGATTGCCATCGTTGCCGGTGTACTCGAGCTCGAAGCGTTCGGGAAGATTGAAATCGAGCTGAATCGTCGACATCTGCCACGTTCGCCCAATTGCATCGCGTGCCTGAACCGAAATCTTGGGGCCATAGAAAGCCGCGCCACCAGGGTCGGGAACGAGTTGAAGGCCAGATTCCTCAGCAACGGAGCGTAACGTCTCGGTCGCCTCTTCCCACACGTCGTCGTCGCCGACGTACTTGTTGGGATCTTTCGTCGAAAGTTCGAGGTAAAAGTCGTCGAGTCCATAATCGCGCAGGAGTGAGATCACAAACTCGAGGAGTTTCGCCAGCTCCTCGCGCATGTTTTCGCGCGTCGTGAAAATGTGAGCGTCGTCTTGGGTCATGCCACGAACGCGTGTAAGCCCATGAACCACGCCGGATTTTTCATAGCGATAGACGGAACCGAATTCAAAGAGGCGCATGGGCAGTTGCCGGTAGCTTCGTCCACTCGAGCGATAAATCAAGATGTGGAACGGGCAGTTCATCGGCTTGAGGTAGTACTCCGCGCCCGGCTTGACGATGTGTCCGTGTTCGTCGAGCGTCTCGTCGAGTTGCATCGGAGGGAACATCCCGTCGGAATACCAGTCGAGGTGACCGCTGGTTTCGAACAGGTTCGACTTGGTGATGTGCGGCGTGTAGACAAACTCGTACCCAGCCGCTTCGTGACGACGACGCGAGTAATCCTCCATGACGCGACGGATAACACCGCCCTTCGGGTGAAAAACGGGCAAGCCGGAGCCGATCTCGTCCGGGAACGAGAAGAGGTCGAGCTCGAGACCAAGCCGGCGGTGGTCGCGCTTTGCCGCTTCTTCGAGACGCTGTTGGTAAGCCCGCAATTCTTCTTTGGAAGGCCATGCGGTTCCGTAGATGCGTTGCAGCTGAGGGTTTTTCTCACTTCCGCGCCAGTATGCCGCGGCCAGGCGCGTGAGCGAGAAGCCATTGCCAATCATGCGGGTGTTCGGCAAATGCGGACCGCGACAGAGGTCCTTCCAAACCGTCTCCCCCGTCGCGGGGTCAACGTTGTCGTAGATGGTCAGCTCGCTGCCACCGACTTCAACGCTTTCATTGTCGTCGCCCGTGCTGCCGCCTTTGAGTCCGATCAGCTCCAGTTTGTAAGGTTCGTTCGACAGTTCGGCCCGCGCTTGCT
>RFQD01000219.1 GCA_009925875.1 Microbacteriaceae bacterium
CCACAGGTCATCTCGTACCTGCAAGAGAACCCACAGGACATCCCGTGGGCCGTCGAAGAATTCCTGCGCTTCGCAAGCCCGATCTACCACTTCCGTCGCACGGCGACCAAAGACGTCGAGTTCGGTGGCAAAGACATCAAAGAGGGACAGAAGGTCGTCGTGTGGTTTGCCTCCGGCAACCGTGACCCCGAGGTGTTCAGCAACCCGAACACGATGGACCCAACGCGCATGCCGAACGAACACATGACGTTCGGTCGCGGAGGCCCGCACATGTGCCTGGGCAACGCGCTTGCGCGCATCGAGCTCATCATCATGTTCGAAGACCTCATCGGTCGCATCGACAAGATGGAGCGCACGGCTCCGCTCGATTACGTGCACTCGAACTTCATCCACGGTATCAAATCGATGCCGGTGAAGGTGACGCTGCGCTAAACGAGCGGGCCGCTAAACGAGCGGGCTGTTAAACAAGCTTGGCAACGCGCGTCAGAAACGCGTCGATGAGTGCGTACGTGCGCTTCTCGCCGGCGGCGTCGTAGGCCTTGGTCTGCGCGAGCATGACGTCGGGGTCTTGACCGTCTTCGATGACGAGCTCACGACCGTCGGTTTCGAGCCACCCCACCAGGGCATCCGAATCGAGCTCGGGGTGAAACTGCAGGCCCAGAGAACGCTCGATGGTGAACGCCTGCGACGTCACCGGGTTGCGTGCAATCTCCACGGCGCCCGGAGGAACGGTGAACTCGTCGTAGTGGAACTGGAACCAGGGGCCGTTACCGACGAGCGATTCGTCGTCGCTCCAAATGCTCTTCCAGCCGATTTCGGGATGATCACCGCGAGCAACCGACCCACCCAACGCTCGCGCCATGAGTTGGCCTCCGAAGCAGATGCCCAGCACCGGCTTTCCGCTCGTTACGGCATTGCGGCACATCTCGAGCTCGGGTTCAAGCCAGTTGCCGATACACGCATCGTCCCACGCGCCCCACGGTGCCCCTAAGAACACGATGAGGTCGTAGTCGTCGGCACTCGGAAACTCCACCTGCACGTTGGGCTCGTAGAACTTCTCCTCAGGTACGACGAGAAACTCGGTGATCTCGAATCCGTGGTGCTCGAGACGGCGACCCACTGGTCCGGTCGGGCTGAGGTGGTCGTGTTGAACAACGAGAGCTTTCACAGGGGACTCCAAGAGATAAGAATGAGTCAAGAATAAGCATCAGACGCTTTGCGTCGGGGCACCGAATCGGTAATATTCGTTTGCACCCTAACGATAGCGTTGTGCACCATAACTTGCCACAAAGGAGTAGCAATGGTCAACGATTTGGCGAAGCTTCGCGAAGACCTCGGCGAGCGCGGCATCGATGTGTTGCGCGTGATGTTCGCTGATGTTCTTGGCATTCCCCGTTCGAAGGACATCCTCGTCAGTCAACTCGACAAGGCGGCACACAACGGCCCTGCGTTTAGCCAGGGCGTGTGGACCACCACGACGGGGGGCGAGTTTCACGAAGCCAACGGTATTGCGAGCGAGGGCCTCCAAGACTTCATTACGCAAATCGTGCCGCGCACCATTTCTCCTCTCGGCTGGGAACCCGGAGTCGCGTACATCATCGGTGACGCGTTCAACCCCGACGGCAAGCCCAATCTCATGTCGCCCCGCGCGGTGTTGCAAAAGGTCATCGAGAAGTACAAATCACTCGGTTTGCATCCGGTGGTTGGGCCCGAACTGGAGTTCTACATCTCCAATCGAGACGAACACGGGGTCTACACACGTGCGCTGAGTCAGACGGGTCGGGTCTACATGACCGGCACGCTCGTCGATCCCGACGGTGACTTCTTGCACCTGATGCGAATGCTCGACAACCTCAACATTGGTGCGTTCGCAGGCAACCATGAGTTCAGCCCGAGCCAGTACGAGGTCAACCTCTGGCACAGTGAGGCCCTCGACGCCGCTGACCGCACGTTCTTCTTCAAGGCAGCTGTCAAAGACATCATCGCCCAGCGCGGCAAGCACGCCACCTTCTTGGGCAAACCCTGGAGCGACGAAGGCGGATCCGGTTTCCACCTACACTTCTCCGTGACGAATGCTGACGGCATCAACCAAATGCACGACGGCAAGGGCAACCTCTCGCCGGCCGCCAAGATGCTCATTGCCGGCATCACAAAGCACGCCGACGCACTGACGGCGTTCACGAACCCCACCATCAACGCGTTCAAACGTCTGGGGCCGGACACGCTCGCTCCCTACCGCGCGAACTGGGGTTATGACAACCGCTCGTGCATGATTCGCGTTCCACCGGAGCGCGGTCAGGGCACCCGCCTCGAGGTGCGTGTCGGCGACGGGGCGGCGAACCCCTACCTCGTCATTGCCGCTGTGCTGGCCGCCGGTCTCGACGGCATCGTGAACGAACTCGAATGCCCACCCGAGGCTGTCGGCATGGCCTACGACAACGAGGATGCGCCGATTCTGCCAGAAACGTTCACGCAGGCGCTTGACGCTCTCGACGCGAACGACACGCTCAAGGACCACATGTCACCCGAACTCATCGAGGTGTTCATGGTGCTCAAGCGGGATGAGGTCGCTCGCTACGAGGCGGCCGTGAAAGACCCGTCGACGCGAGACGTGACCGATTGGGAGATCACGGAG
>RFQD01000220.1 GCA_009925875.1 Microbacteriaceae bacterium
CCGGCGGTCTTTGTGCCGTATCCGGTCGGGAATGGCGAGCAGCGATTCAACGCTCTCCCACTGGTCACAACGGGAGGTGCTCAATTGGTGCGTGATGCTGACTTCACCCCAGCGTGGATGCTCGCCAGCGTCCTTCCGTTAATGCGAGATCAGGCGCGATTGGCGACGATGGGCGCCGCCTCACGTGAGTTGGGAATCCGGAACGGCGCAGAAAGGATGTGCGCTCTCATCCAGCGCGCGCGTGCCTCCCTGCCAGCCTCGCGTGAGCTGGGTTAGAGTCAAGACGTCCCTGAGACGACAATGGTGTATTCGATACTCCCGCGTGAAGGTTTTGTGAACCGTGATTAAGCCTGATTTGAGCGTTACTGCTCCCGATACGTGGGGACACGTGCACTTCGTCGGTATCGGCGGGTCAGGCATGAGTGGCATCGCGCGCATGTTCATTGAGTCTGGATTGAGTGTGTCGGGGTCCGACTCGCGAGAATCGAGCTCCACGCTTTCCCTGCGCGACATGGGCGTGCGAGTCGACATCGGGCATGATTCTGCTCACGTCGGTGCCGCCGATCAGCTCGTCGTGACTGGCGCGTTGTGGCAAGACAACCCGGAGTATGTCGAGGCGATGCGCCGGGGCATCCCCGTCTTTCACCGCTCACAGGCTCTCGAGTGGCTGACCCGCGGGAAGAGACTCATTTCCGTGGCGGGCGCGCACGGGAAGACAACGTCCACGGGCATGCTCGTGACGGCGCTGCGCGAAATGGACGAAGATCCCGGGTTTGTCAATGGGGGAGTGGTGCACGGGTTTGGACGAAGTGCCCAGTCGGGGTCCTCGGCCGAATTCGTCATCGAAGCCGACGAATCCGATGGATCTTTTTTGCTTTACTCAACGGCTGTTGCTCTTGTGACGAACGTCGATCCGGATCATTTGGACCACTATGGGTCGGAAGATGCCTTCATCGAGGCGTTTGTGGATTTTGCTGAGGGCGCGAGTGAAACCGTCGTGATCTCGGCCGACGATTCCGGTGCGACGCTGGTCAGATCGAGACTGCGTGAGGCGAATGTGCTGACCTTCGGGGAAAGTCCAAACGCGGATGTGCGCATTCACTCGATTAATTCGTCGGGCGGATCTGTTCGGTTTTCTCTTTCGTGGCGGGGGACAGTTTACGATTCCGAACTTCCTGTGCCGGGTCGGCACAATGCCATAAACGCCGGGGGTGTGTTTGCCGTTCTCGTGAGCATGGGTTTCGACCCCCATCGCGTTGTGCGTGGTCTTGAGAAATTTTCTGGAACCGAACGGCGGTTCGAACTTCACGCTGTGGTCGGCGAAGTGAGTGTCTATGACGATTACGCGCACCACCCGACGGAGGTCGACGCCGTCTTGTCGGCCGCTCGCACGGTCGTGGGAGAGGGCAGGCTGATTGCTGTGCAACAACCTCATCTCTACAGTCGTACGGCTCTCATGTGCGAAGAATTCGCGCATGTACTTGAGTCAAAGGCAGACGTGACCGTCTGTCTTGACGTCTATGGTGCGCGAGAGGACCCTGTCCCGGGAGTGACGGGTCAACTGGTTACGGACAAGTTCACCGACCCGAGCAAGGTGTTTTACGAACCGGATTGGCGACTCGCTGCTCGACGAGTTTCTGAGTTGGCGCAACCCGGAGATTTTGTCATCACACTGGGCTGTGGTGATGTCTATCGCATCATTCCTCAGGTCGTCGACGCCTTGTCGACTCGATCTTCACGACCGTGAAGCGTCCGGATTTTCCCTCGTCAGCGCGGCCGGATTCGTCTTCGGCGTCGAAGGGGCAAGGCGTCCGAGTTTCTGAGGCGACGTCGCGTCGTCGTGTCGCGCGGCACCCCGACTCGACACGACGTGAGTCGGAGAAGACTCGTTCTTCTCGCCGACGCGCTTCTGCATCCACGAACCTGGATGAGCCGCAGTCCCGTTCAGCTGTGCGGGACGCCCGGAAGGCTCGAAAGGAATTTGAGCGCAGGGAAGTCCGACGTTTTACCGCACGGGTGCGTCGCCGCCGCCAAGCGTGGTTTATTGCCATTCTTGCGATGTTCTCTTTGGTGCTTTTCGTGGTGATTGGCGTTTTCTCACCCGTGATGCGCGTGGAGAAGATCACGATCACGGGAACTTCTCGGGTGGACCCCGAGTCAATTTCACGCCAGCTGGCCGATCAAATTGGCGTACCACTTCCACTCGTGGATGTTTCTCGAATCGAAGGGGTGCTTCGTCGTCAGAACCTGGTGGAGAGTTATTCCATCGAATCTCGTCCACCCCATGACCTCATCCTTCATCTCGTTGAACGGGAGCCGGTTGCGTACATGCCTGCCGGTACGGCTTTCGTGCTAGCTGATGCAGCGGGAGTCACTCTCGAGACAGCGCCCGATTATCCCGGAGGTTTTCCCCTCCTTCATGTGCCCGGCGATGTTCCGACCGGGCCCGCTTTTGAGTCCGCTGTCCGCGTGTTGCGCACCGTGCCGAGTGAACTACGAGATCGAATTTCTGACATCAGTGCGACAACGACGGATGATGTGACCTTCGTGTTGGGCGACACCGCTCAACGCGTTTTTTGGGGGAGCGCCGACGATGCGGCAGCCAAGT
>RFQD01000023.1 GCA_009925875.1 Microbacteriaceae bacterium
CGAGCGTGCAATCAGCGCCGTGCGAACGGTGCGCGCGGCCAACGCAACCGAACGAGAGATTGCCACCGTCGACTTCGAAGCCACGGGTGCGTGGCAGATGGGTGTCAAGGTCGCCAAAATTTCGGCTCTCGTCGTGCCCGTCGCCGGCATCGCGATGCAGGTCGCGTTCCTGACAGTTCTCGGCGTCGGCGGATTCCGCGTCGCGTCGGGAGCCATCACAATCGCGAATCTCGTGTCGTTCATCCTCTTCCTGTTCATGATGATCATGCCGCTCGGCCAGTTTTTCGGGGCCATCACATCGGTCAACTCTGCACTCGGTGCCTTGGGCCGCATCCAAGAGATCATCAATCTTCCGGGCGAAGGCGCCGACGACAGACCGTCGACGCGCACCGACGTTGCGCTCGAGGCACTGTCGACCGCAGAGACAGCAATCGAATTCGACAACGTGACATTTGCCTACGCCATCGCCCCGACGCCGTCTATCTACGACGAGGAAAACCCCGCCCCTGCGGGTCAGTTACCTCCCGCAGACCCGGTGCAGTTTGTCGAACCCGCCAACGCCGACGAGCCCCCCGTTATCTTGCATGGGGTCAGTTTTCGAATTCCGCGCGCGGAGCGCACCGCACTTGTGGGGCCGAGTGGAGCAGGCAAGTCCACAATCTTTTCGCTTATTGAACGGTTCTATGACCCCGAAGCCGGGAGCATCCGTCTCGCGGGTATCGACATTCGCGATCTTCGTCGGGAGGATCTGCGTGCACAAATTGGCTATGTGGAACAGGACGCTCCCGTTCTCGCCGGTACGCTCCGCGACAATCTCACTCTCGGCACGCCACATGCGACCGACGAAGAATGCATCGCCGTTCTCCACGAGGTCAACCTCGGCGATGTTCTCGATCGCAACGCTAACGGACTCAATGCCGAAGTTGGCGAAGGAGGCGTCATGCTGTCCGGAGGAGAGCGTCAGCGCCTCGCAATCGCGCGCGCCCTGTTGGCCAAGCCGCCCATCCTTCTTCTCGATGAATCGACATCGAGCCTGGACGGGGTAAACGAGCAGCTCATGCGTGACGCCATCGATAAGGTCGCGATCAGTCGCACCCTGATCATCATCGCGCACCGATTGTCCACCGTCGTCGATAGTGACCAAATTGTGGTTCTCGACAAGGGACGCGTTATTGGTACCGGCACACACTCACAGCTCGTGAAATCGACGCCGCTGTATCGCGACCTCGCCAAGCACCAGCTTCTGGTTTAGCCGCAAAACCTCTAGAGGTTCGGGTTCGGCGTCATCGAGTACTTGGTCGACAGGTACTCGTAGATGCCCTCGTGACTTCCTTCTTTTCCGATTCCCGACATCTTGATGCCACCAAATGGTGCCGCCGCGTTAGAAATCACTCCCGCGTTGATTCCCATCATGCCGGTCTGGATGTGCTCGACCATGCGCTGTGCACGTGCAAGATTCTCGGTGAACACGTATCCAATGAGTCCGTACTCGGTGTCGTTCGCAATCCGCACGGCTTCCGCCTCGTCCGAGAACGTGATGACACTGACTACGGGGCCAAAGATTTCTTCCGAGAGGATGGCCGATCCAGGCTGCACGTTCGCCACTACCGTCGCCTCGTAGAACGAGCCCGGACCATCGACCTTGTGACCGCCGGCACGCAACGTGGCACCGCGCTTGATGGCGTCTTGAACGAGTTCATCCGCTTTGGCAACGGCCTTGTCATCAATCAGCGGGCCAATGACGACACCTTCTTCGGTGCCTCGACCCATCTTGAACGCCGTCACACGAGTCGTGAGTTTGTCCGTGAATTCTTCGGCGATGGACTCGTGAACGATGAATCGGTTTGCAGCCGTGCACGCTTGTCCGATGTTGCGGAACTTGGCGATGACGGCCGCATCGACGGCCTTGTCGAGGTTCGCGTCATCAAACACGACGAACGGCGCATTTCCTCCGAGCTCCATGGACGTGCGCAGCACGTTGTCGGCAGCAAGTTTCATGAGTGCGATACCGACAGGTGTGGATCCGGTGAAGCTCAGCTTGCGCAAGCGAGTGTCGGCAATAATGGGGTTCGACACCGCGCTCGAGGTCGAGGTCGTGAATACGTTCACCACTCCGGCGGGAACGCCACACTCTTCCAGAATCTTGACGAAGTAGAGAGTCGTGAGCGGTGTGAGCCCTGCTGGCTTGACGACGACCGTGTTACCGGCGGCAAGCGCCGGAGCAATTTTGCGGGTGGCCATGGCGAGCGGAAAATTCCAGGGCGTGATGAGGAAGCACGGTCCGACCGGCACGTGGGTGACAAACATCCGACCGTTGCCTTCAGGCGTCTCGGTGTATCGACCGTCAATGCGCACGGCTTCCTCGCTGAACCAGCGCAGGAACTCGGAGCCGTAGCCGACCTCGCCGGCGGCTTCCGACAGAGGTTTCCCCATCTCAATGGTCATGAGAAGCGCGAATTCGTCTTTCCGCTTCTGAACTTCATCGAATGCGCGACGCAAAATGTCACTGCGCGAGCGAGCACTGGTCTGACCCCAGGCCTCCTGCGCGGCAACGGCCGCATCGAGGGCGCGCATTCCGTCGGCCGGACTTGCGTCCGCCACCGTGGCGAGCAACGCACCGGTTGCCGGGTCAATTACGTCGAGCGTCTTTCCGCCCTCGGCATCCACCCACTTTCCGTTGATGTACAACTGCGTGGGCACCTTCGCGAGAAGATCTTTTTCAGAAATAGCAACCATGGCTTCAGCCTACTCACGCGGAGAATGAGCGAATACGTTCAGGCAGATTCAGCTGACACTCACTTTCCACTGAGCGGGCATCTTGCGCGAGGTGCCCCAGTCCCACGGTTGGTGAGCTAGTGAACGCGCCCCGAAATGGCATCGGCAAGTGAGGCCAGAGGCGAAGTGCCCGCGCGCCCACGCGCCTCACTGCGATCGGCCATCCCATACATGGCGTACAAGGCGTGAACGGCAACCCAGCGCAGAGGTTCGACCTCCCATCGTCGCACCCGGTGGTTGACCCACGGGAGATGCGTGATATCCGTATCTCGACCCAGCACGAGATCGGCCAACGTGCGTCCCGCGAGATTTGTCGACGTCACGCCCGTTCCCACGTATCCCCCAGCCCACGCGAGCCCCGTCCGCCGATCCAAGCCAACCGTGGCCGACCAATCGCGCGGTACGCCCAGCACACCCGACCACGCATGATCGAGTACCGGTCGTGTGCCATGTCGCCCCAAAACCGGGAAAAGTCGCACGAGAAGTGACTGCAACGACGCGATCGTCTGCTCGTGAGTCGAACCGTCACTATCCGTCTTGGATCCGAATCGATATGGCTTACCTCGTCCACCGATTGCGATACGGTCATCTGCAGTCCGTTGCGCATAAAAATAACCGTGAGCCATGTCGCCCACAACGTCGCGACCGGACCAGCCAATGTCGTTCCACACTGACCCCGACAGGGGCGTCGTCACCACAAGCGACGAATTCATCGGCAACCATTCGCGGTGCGACTGCGAGAAATTGGCCGTGAATCCCTCGGTTGCCCGAATAACGGTGTCGGCACGCACGGTACCGTGTTCGCTCCGTGCTTCGCCCGGCGCGATGTGCGTCACCGTTGTGTTTTCGTAAATGGCGACTCCGAGTCGTTCACACAGGTCTGCCAGTCCCCGAGCCAGTTTTGCGGGCTGGATGCGCGCCGCATGCGGATGCCAGAGCGCGCCCGTGGTTTCCGCAATGTTGATGCGCTCGCGGGCCTGCGCCGCCGACAGGAGTTGCGCATCCGCCATTGGCCACTCTCGTTCGGACTGGGCCCACGTCTCAAGTCTTAACTGTTGCGCGCGATTCATCGCGACCGTGTACTCGCCGCCCTTGACAATGTCAGCATCAATGTTCTCTCGAGCACAGACGGCAATCACTTCGTCGACCGTTTCATTGACCCGGCGCTGCCACTCTCCCACCAGATCACGCCCAAACTCGGCGACGAAATGATCACGTCCTCCCGTAATCGAATTGGTCAGCCATCCGCCATTTCGCCCCGAGGCGCCGTAACCGGAGAATCGCTGTTCCAGCACGGTCACGCGGCAGTCTGGCGCGAGGAGCTTGAGATAGTACGCAGTCCACAGTCCGGTGTATCCGCCACCAACAATGCAAACGTCACACGACACGTCGCCGGTTAGTGCGGGCCGTGGTCGAGGCGCGCCAATCTGGTTCCACCAGAATGACACGTCCCCGTTAATCACGTTGGGCGCCGAGGGTGATTCAGCGATTCGCGAGTTTGCTAGGCCACCAGATTTTGGGACCTATGTCATAGGCCAGTGCTGGCACAAGTAGGCTGCGCACCAGAACCGTGTCGAGAATCACACCGAAGGAGACAATAAAGGCCAACTGGACGAGGAACAGCAGTGGGATAACGCCCAACGCCGCAAACGTCGCCGCCAGTACGACACCGGCGGAAGTGATGACGGATCCGGTGACGGCAAGGCCCTTGAGAATTCCGGGGCGAGTGCCGATACCGAGAGCTTCTTCCCTCACACGCGTCATGAGGAAAATGTTGTAGTCGATGCCGAGTGCCACCAAGAAGACGAAACCAAACAGTGGCACGCTCGCGTCGGCCCCCGGGAAGTGGAACACGTTATTGAATACGAGAGCAGAAACTCCCATCGTGGCCGCAAAGCTGACAACAACAGACGCGATGAGGACAAGTGGAGCCACAATTGACCGCAGCAAGAGCATCAGAATAATCAGAATCACTAACAGAACAATCGGCACAATTTTCACGAGATCCGCCGTCGCCGTTTCGTTGGTATCGAGGGCAATCGCCGTTTCTCCTCCCACCAGCACTCCGGGGTCCACCGCGGCAAGGTCTGTGCGCATCTTCTTGACGAGAGCTTCGGCTTCAGGCGAGTCGGCCTGATACGAGAAGGTGGCGTTGATCAGCACCTTTCCGTCGACAACCTTGGGAATCGGCGCCAATCCGAGATCCGCCAGCGACAAATTCGCATAGTCGATCGGGGCTGCAGCCGGAGGGGCACCCATGTCCGCGGGAGGGAATCCACCGGCACCACCCGCAGCTGCGGCTGCCGCAATCGCGTCGGCCTGCATCTGTGCAATCTTCTCTTCGACGGCCTTCTGTGTGGCATCGAGGTCTAGCTGTACCTCGACGGAGCTCACACCCTCAAATTCCTCCGTCGCCGTCACGACATTCTCGTACGTTTTCTCATCCGCGATGATGACGGCCGGAGAACCGGCGCCGGCGGGAAAATGTTTCCCGAGCACAGCTTGTCCATCGACCGATTCAATGTTGCTCCCGAGCAAGAGATCCGTTTGTGGCACGCCGCTTGCCTTGAGCCCCGGAAGTCCGGCAATGGCAGCAAGCAGAACCACCAGGGTGACCACCCAGGTGGTGCGGGGTCGCTTGGCAATGAGGTTTCCAACACGCTTCCACAAGCCACGCACACCTTCGAGGCCGGCAACAGTGTTGGCGTCGACCGCCTCGACTTTCTTCTTTCCAAACTTTGGCAAGAACGGCCAGAATGCTCCGCGCCCAAAAATCATCAGCAAAGCTGGCAAGAAGCTGATCGCAGCGAGGAACGCAAACCCGATTCCGAATGCCGCAATCGGGCCGAGGGCCTTGTTCGAATTCAGGTCGGAGAACAGTAGACACAGGAGCGCGAGCACCACCGTGGCAGCCGAAGCAAAAATAGGCTCGAATGCGCCACGGAAGGCACGCCCCATGGCGGCCCACTTCGACTGCACCTCAAAGAGTGCCTCACGATAGCGAGACACCATGAGCAGGGCGTAGTCGGTAGCGGCACCGATCACCAGAATCGACAGGATGCCCTGCGACTGACCTGAGACTTTGATGACGTCGTTCAGAGCCAGGTAGTAGATCCCCAAGATGGAACCGGACAAGGCGAAGATTGCGGTCAACAAGACCAGAATGGGGAGCAGGATTGACCGGTACACGATGAGCAAAATGACGAAGACCGCGAGCAACGCAACGAGGAGCAGAATTCCGTCGATACCGCCGAATCCGTTCACGAAATCGGCAAGTAAGCCGGCCGGACCGGCAACATAAGAGGTGTATCCCGTCGGTGTGTCCGCTTTGACGAGCTCTCGAAAACTCGTGATGTCACCGAGAAGTTCTTCACCGCTCGCCTCAAAGAAAACGAGATACTCGACGGCGGCGCCATCATCGGAATACGTCGGCCCGAGCACACTCGGCACCTTGCCTTCGACGGTCGGCGCGACTCCCGTCGCCCCCTTCATTGACGTGGCAAGTTCGTCAAACGCGGCCTTGTCGCTCTCGGCGACGCTCCCCGAATTGGATTCGATAATGACCGTCGCCGGAATGTTCGTCGAATCGTTGAACTTCGCCGACAGATCATTGACGGCTGTGCTTTGCGCACTCGCTGGGAGAAAGCCCGCCTGATCGTTGGTGGAAACCTCAGAGATTTTGCCGAAAGTCGGTCCGCCGAGGCCGGCAATGGCAAACCACACAATGACCAAAACCGTCGGCAACAGGATGCGCAACCACAGCTTGGGATTCCAATCAGGCTTTACGTCAGACATGCACAGAATGCTACCCGCCCACGCACGTCACGCACGACAGTTACCAATTCGCCAATCGATTTCCACAACTGTAAAGACCGACAACCCAAGTGTCGATTGCCTGCTTCGCAGACGAGTCCACATTGTCCAGTGCATAAATTGCGAAAGTGAGCGGTGTCTCATCCGCAGCCTGAACGATTCCGCCGAGGGTATACCCCGAATCGATCCACCCGGTCTTCGCCCACACACGTCCCTCGACGACCGAATTCTCGCCCACAAATCGATCGGAATAGGCTAGGGAACCTTTCTGCCGGGCTACGGGTAGGTTGTCAAAAATGAGGCCCAGATTTTCGTCACGCCGCCAAATCTGGGCAAAAAGTTTGGTCATAAACTCCGGACTCACTGCATTACTGTCACTGAGTCCAGAACCATCGACCACGTGCATCCCGGTCGTATCAATGCCGTAGGACGCGAGTGCGAGTGGATAGGCGGCGTCGAGCGCATCAAAGCCGTTTCCCGTGCCCAGGGCAATCGCCGTTTCGAACGCCAGTGCGTCGGCCGCGGTGTTATCGCTGTGAAGGAGAATCTGGGGAAGCATGTCGGCGAGCGTAGGCGACGAAACGCTCGCGAGAACCGGTGCGCCGGACGGAGCTGAGCCCATACCAACGGTGGCGCCACCGAGGGCCCGTGCAAATGCATCCGCCGCACGACCGACAGGATCTTCATCGCGTGGTGAGGTGTTCTCATTCGCATTTGCGCGACCGGTGTTAATCATGAGGCTCGCGATTTTTCCCGTCGTCCCATCTGCGAGCTCTTGGGGATTCCACGTGGGATTCCAATCCGGCCCCGAGTATCGACTCGTGTCAACGAGAACGGTCGTGATGGGAGTACCGCTTGTGAGCGGGTCGGCATTCCACGCAGCCAGGGTCGAGGAGGCAAGTGCGTCGAGGTGCGCCACCGAGCCAAAAATCGTAGTTTCGCCACTCGGGAGATCAGTGAGCGTTGGATCTCCGCCGCCGACTAACACCACGGTGCCGGGTTCCGCTCCGCGAAGCACGCGCGTTGTGAATGTGAAGTCCGGCCCCAGCGTGGCCAAAGCTGCCGCCGTGGTCACGACCTTCATGACGCTTGCCGTGCGATTGGGTGTGGCTCCATCGCGATCGAGGAGAACTTCCCCCGTATTGGCGTTCATGACGCGGGCGTGCATCGTGCCTAATCGTGAGTCCGTCGATAGCGTCTCAACAGAACAGGTACGCAAGGCAACCGGAGCGGGACTCGCTGACGGCAGGGCACGAACCGTTTTCGTCGGTGTCGGTGTTGGCTTACTTACCGAGGGAAGGGAGCCAGCGAGCGCACCCGAACCCAGTCCGATGAGTAGTGCGCCGAGAATCGCGCCGGCAACGACAACCTCGCGTCGTCGAAACCAGGTGCTGTTCACGAGGTTAACCTTATGACCGTGAGCGAAATTGATGATTACCTTGCCAGGCTCAATCCGGCAAAGCGGGAGGCTCTTCAAGACCTTCGTGAACGCATCCGTGGTCGCCTACCCCAGTCCCAGGAATGCCTGTCGTATGCAATCCCGGGCTTTCGACTTGACGGGAAGATGATTGTGGGAATCGCCGCCTACGCAAACCACCTCTCGTGGTTCCCTCATAGTGGCAAAGTGCTGCCGAGTATTGCCTCAAATCCCGACGTTGCCTTCCTGCTCGATGGCTACGACTGGAACACGGGGACACTGCGATTCCCCATCAATCGCCGGTTGTCGGATGAGCTCGTCGACGCGCTGATTCAGACTCGCGTGAAACAGGCTTTCTAGGTTGGTCGACGCCGAATCATCACCAGTGTGACGCCGGCGACGAGGAGCCCCAGCCCGAACAACACTTCTTGTGCGCTCGGCACTCCGGTATTGGCCAGCGCTCGAATCGATTCCACGTAGTCGTTGATCCCGTCGCCGTCGGAATCCTCGAGTGAATCAGCCACCCCGTCGTCATTGTTATCTTCGAACGGGTTCGAGATACCGTCCTCATCGGTATCTTCTTCGAAATCGCTCACGCCGTCCTCGTCGGCGTCTGGGGGCGCGGTGTCCGTAATCGCCACTACCGTTGTCGGATCTAGGGTCACGGGAGCATCAACGATGGTGAAGTTGTCAAACTCGAAGCCTCCAGAACACGTCTGTGTGAACGTGAGCTGGTCAAACGTCAGCCCGTGAACACCGACGAGATGGATGAATGCAAACGCTTGGCCGACCCACTGGCTCCTCGCGGGATTTATGAGGTAGTCGTTCGACGACCACGAGCCAATTGAGCCTGAGTAAATCATGCCCATCAGGTCTTCCGTCGTGAACGTGGTAATCGGGGTGCCAGAATTTGAGATGGTCAACGTGTTACACGGATCGCCGGCCTCCCAATGAAAACCGACATAGCTCGCAGGATGATTGAGCTGAATCGTCAATGTTTGACCCCGAGAAATCATTCCATATTTCGTTTGATGCGTCGGGTCGGTTCGCGTCGGCGTTCCACTCGTCGTCGACGCGCCACCCCAAATATTCCCATTGAGGGATGAGCAGGGTCCGCTGCGCACTCCCTCATTGCTCAACCCGAACCACCAGGTCGACGGGCACGAAGTGTCGAACGTTTCAATTTCTGCTCCGAGAGAGCTTGGGCCCTGAACAAAGGGTTGTGACACGTACGCCTCAAGTGCGGGAGCCGCGGCCTGCGCGGGCGACGAGAGTCCGACACCTGTTAATGCGATCAGCAGCATGGCACCCAGAACGTGCATCCGAATCTGTGATGTTCGGGAACGACGTCGTGAAGCATCTCTCATGAGCACCTCCGGTCGTCAAACTATCTCTAGTTATAACACTCTGTTAGCCACGTGCGAGCATCACTCACGCAACGTTGTGGGAGAGAAAAGTGATCGTCATCGGGGTACGTGACACTCGTCACATCGCCGCCCAGCGCTCGGGCATCCGCAATGTACTGCTCCTGCCACGAAACAGGGATGACGCTGCCGTCATGCTGAGCATCAATGGCAACCCATACCGGGCATCGAGCAACATCTCGACTCGCCGAGGCTTCCGTCATGGCTTTCATCCAGTGCGGCAACTTCTCCGTGTTGATCGACATGACCGGACCCTCATGAGAGTTGGCTCGTTCGAGAATGTCACTGAGGTGATGAACCGGTTGTGTGTTCCAGTTCTCTTTGTGGATGCGCACCCCAACCTCGGTGAACACGTCACTCAAACTCAACTCCGCGGGGAAAGCAGCTTGAATTCCTGCGAGGTTCATGAAGAGGTGCCCATCCGGTGGAACCGCACCGCTCGTCATGGCTGCCCCGAGTCCCGTCGGCACGCGCAACGCCGAGATGGGCACGCCGGGAGACATGGCGACAACTCCCACGGGAGTCAGTCCCGCAAAGTCCTCCTCGGAAAGTTCGGCCACCGCTGCTGCAGCTCCACCCCCCTGCGACCAACCCATGGCTCCAAACCGGTCGCTCGCCGCGATCGGTAACTCCCGCGCAGCGTGAACGATCCTCACCGCATCAATCGCGTTTGTCCGATTCACCGTGTACTGGTGCCGACCCTCAGTTCCCAACCCCTGGTAGTCCGTCGCACAGACGACCCATCCTTCATCGATGAACTGCTGGATTCCCGGAACTCCATAATCAATTTGCGTCTGCGATCCCGACTCAAAATACGTGCGTAATTCCGCCACAGGATTCGGTTGGGCGGACGGACATCCGGCATCCCCCAGTGCGGTTGTGCCGTGACACCAGGTCATCACACGTCGCTGCTCGGCCGCGCTCGCGGGAGCGTCTGGCGCAACGATGAAACCCGTTGATTCGGTCGAGTTGCCATGCAGGTCGTGCGAACGGTAGCGCACCCACCACGCACGCGCACCGTGAAGGTGAGTGTCAAGAGGGCGATGTTCAAGGAGAACGTTCTCGGGCATGTGGCAACCTTCCGTTGCCGATTAGCCTAACGAGTGCACCTTCACTCAGGGACGTGGGGCCGCCTGCGAGAATCGAACTCGCGACCTATTCATTACGAGTGAATCGCTCTACCGACTGAGCTAAGGCGGCCTGCACCAGAGCGCTGCCCGGCACAGTCTTCGAGTGTAGTGCAGACTCGGGGGAGCGCGAAAACGCCCACGTCAGGGAGGGGCATCCTCGGATTATTTACTCGCGCGCTGATCTTCCTCTCGTTGGCGACGCAACGCGATGAGCAGTACGGCGCTGACCACGCCCACGACGACCACCGCCGCGATGGCGGTTCCCACCCACACCCAGGTCACGTCTGGTGACGAGTTTGACGCAGTAAAAAGCCGAGCCTCGCCCGCGACGGCGACAGGTGTCTCGGTGACGAGCGGTTCTGCGCTCGATGTCGCCGGCATCGTCGACTCGGCCGGCGAGGGAGCGGGTGGGCCCGAAGCGACAAAGTTCACAATGCCTTCAACGGGATGGCCGTCGATCGCGACCACGTAGAACGCCACAGAGTAGGCTCCGGCCGGGAGCGGAGCCGCCTCGATGTGAGCCGACACCGTCGTGTGTGTCGCATCCACGGTTGGCGAGTCAAGACCGATGGTCGCGCCCGTCGCATCCGTCAGTGTCAGGGTCGTGTAGTCGGGCACCACCTCGTCGCCAAAAGTAAGTGTGATGTCCGAGACCTGCGCGACCGACGAATCGGCCGCGGGGTTGGAGGAAAGCAGTTCTGTGTGCGCCAGTGCAGAGAGCGAACCGGTGAGGGTAGCCAGTGCCACGCCACTCAGCACGCTCACCACGACAATCGACGCGAAAGACTTCCGACGCGCCCGCAACCATAGCCGCGCAGGAGCATCGGATCGTTTTCGTGCCAAAAAGCTCATCACAACTGCGTCCTCCCCCGTGATTATTCGCGCCTCTCAAGGCTACGTCACCCGGCACACTCAGAGCCCATTCTCGGCGGTGTCTTCGATTTACGAACACACCACGTCGCGGGGCGGAACCGTTCCACGAAGAAAATACTCATTCACGATGTCGTTGATGCAGGAGTTACCTCGGTTGTAGGCCGTGTGCCCCTCCCCGTCAAACGTCACCAGATGCGCCGAAGACATCTGCTCGGAGAGTGAGACAGCGTCAGCATAGGGAGTCGCAGGGTCATTCGTCGTCCCTATGACGAGAAGGTTGGGCGCCCCGTCGGCGTGCAAGGGGCGTGTTGAACCTCGACCGATGACCGGCCAATTCGAACACGGGTCGATCGGCGAGACAAGATAGGGGCCGAGAATTGGCGCATATCCCGAAACGACCGTCACGTTGGTTTGCTCCGATGTCCCGCCACCGGCACTCGCTTCGTCGGGGGACGCATCAGCACAATTGATGGCGATAAATGCTTCGGTGGTGTTTGTTTCGTATGTGCCGTCGGGCGACCTTCCGTTATATGAGTCAGCCGATTCAAACGCAATCGACGGATCACCGTCCATCGCGGCCCGCAGCATGTCGCTCAAGTATGACCAAGCAGAGTCATCGTAGAGCGTGTTGGCGATAGCTGTCACGAGAGTGTCTGCCCCCAG
>RFQD01000221.1 GCA_009925875.1 Microbacteriaceae bacterium
AGCCAGCACCGAAGGAGCAATCCTCCCCGACAATCTCTCAGGTATCTGCACCGCGTCGAACTGGCCACTCTGAAAAGTAGGACACGGAATTCACGTGTCTCGCCCACGGTGAAAGTCGCCGGCTCGTCCCGCTCTCGTAGCGGACGCAGCCCCGTCGAAACTCTCAGGCACAAATGACAGAGGGGGAGTTCTTTCCATCGTCGCGAATCGCGACTCAAAGGAGGACTCATGACCGACGCCCGATACTCTCCGCTCCACGACCTGCACGTCGAACTGGGAGCGAGCTTTACGGATTTTGCCGGCTGGCAGATGCCGGTTCGCTACGACAGCGACCTCGCTGAGCACCATGCGGTGCGCGAACGCGTCGGGATGTTCGACATCTCACACATGGCCGAAATCTCCGTCACCGGATCTCAGGCCGGAGAGTTTCTCGACTACGCGGTCGCGGGCAAGATGTCCGCACTGGCTCTCGGGCAGGCGAAATACACTCTCCTGCTGACGGATGACGGCACGGTGATTGACGACCTCATCATCTACCGACTCGGCGAAGAGCACTGGCTCGTTGTCGCTAATGCGGGAAACCGTTTCGCTGCACTATCAGCGCTCGAAAGCCGCACTGCCGGATTTGATGCCACCGTCGTTGACCAGTCGGATGAAACCGCCATGATCGCGGTTCAGGGACCGCGGGCTCTCGCGGTGCTCGAATCGACGGTGGGGCTCGAACTTGCACCGGCTGCCGCCGAGCGAGCCGAATCGACGCTGAGCGATCTCAAATACTACGCAACGCTTCCGGCACTGTTCTTGGGTCACCCCGTTCTCATCGCCCGCACCGGTTACACGGGAGAAGACGGTTTCGAGCTCTACATCGACGCGACGGTCGCCGCGCAACTGTGGACCGCCATCGCCGAGGCAGGAGACCCACACGGGATCGTGCCGTGTGGCCTGGCCTGCCGTGACACGCTCCGACTCGAGGCGGGAATGCCTCTCTATGGCCACGAGTTGACGCTCGACATTCGACCCGCTCAAGCCGGACTCGGTAAAGTCGTCGCACTCTCGAAAGAGGGCGACTTCGTGGGTCGTCGCGCGAGTGAACGCGAGCTTGCGGCCGACGACCGGGTGCTGGTCGGGTTGATCGGGGAAGGCAAACGCGCGGCCCGCGCCGACTACGAGCTATTCGTCGGCGACGAGAGTGTGGGCGTGGTCACGTCGGGCGCCTTGTCACCCACTTTGGGGTACCCCATTGCGTTGGCCTACGTGCACCCGGCACACTCTGCAGTGGGTCACGTAATCGACGTGGATGTGCGTGGCACGCGCATCCCGTTTACTGTCTCCCCTCTCCCGTTCTACCGTCGAAAGAAGGACTAACCGTGTCGAACCCCACCGATCTGCAGTACACCGAAGAACACGAGTGGCTTCGCGTTGAGGGCGACAACGCCGTCGTCGGAATCACCGCGTACGCTGCCGAAAAACTGGGCGACATCGTCTACGTCGACCTGCCCAAGGTCGGTGCCTCCATCAAGGCGGGCACCGTCGTCGGCGAAATTGAATCCACGAAGTCGGTCGGCGAACTCTACGCGCCCGCCGACGGCACGGTGACGGAGGTCAACGACGCGGTTGTCTCGTCTCCCGAACTGGTGAACAGTGACCCGTTCGGTGCGGGCTGGCTCATCAAGATTGACGTCGCGACGTTGCCCCAACTCCTCACCGCCGACCAATACACCGCACTCACCGGAGAATAAGCACATCACCATGACCCAGACCGGAACGACCACGACCACTGCCGGCGCCGCCTTTCGCCAGCGCCACATCGGCATCGACGAGCGCGCGGCACGGCACATGCTCGACCAGCTTGGCTACAGCCAACTGGAAGACCTCATCACAGCGGCCATCCCGGCCGCGATTAACGTGGACCAGTTCCGACCCCTCGGGTCATCGCTCCTCCCGTCCGCGGCCACCGAAACCGAAGCTCTCGCCGAATTGCGAGAGCTGGCCGCACGCAACACGGTGCGCCGTTCGCTGATCGGTCAGGGCTACTACGGCACGATCACGCCGAGCGTCATCAAGCGCAACGTGCTCGAAAACCCGAGTTGGTACACCGCTTACACGCCGTATCAGCCGGAAATTTCACAGGGTCGACTCGAGGCGATCCTCAATTTCCAGACCATGATCTGCGACTTCACGGGCCTCGACATCGCCAATGGTTCGATGCTCGACGAAGGAACCGCGGCCGTGGAAGCGATGCTCCTGGCCCGTCGCTCGACCAAGGTCGACTCGAACGTGTTCGTCGTCGACTCGGACGCGTTGCCGCAAACGAAGTCCCTGTTGGTCGCTCGCGCCGAGCCGCTCGATATCGACATTGTTGAAGTCGACTTTGCCTCGGGCGCCGACGTGCCCGCGATCACCCTGACCTACAACACCTCGGAGGGCCACAAGCAGGTCGCCGAAGCCGTCCAGCAGATGTGGAAAGACGTCCTCGGGATCAGCGTTGAGCTTGAAAACCAGGAGTGGAAGGTGTTCCTTTCGACCGCCGAGATGAACAACTTCCAGCTCTGCCGCATGGGCTGGACGGCCGACTATGCC
>RFQD01000222.1 GCA_009925875.1 Microbacteriaceae bacterium
AATCGAGCGCGTGAACGCGTACTGCGTGTCGGTGTCGATGTTCATCTTGATGACGCCGTTGGCCACGGCTTCGGCGATCTCGGCGTCGGTCGAGCCTGAGCCTCCGTGGAACACGAGGTCGAACGGCTTGTCACCGGTGCCGAACTTTGCGGCCACACCATCCTGAATCTCTTTGAGAAGTTCGGGGCGAAGTTTCACATTGCCGGGCTTGTAGACGCCGTGCACGTTGCCGAAGGTCATGGCCGCCATGTAGCGCCCGTTTTCGCCGAGGCCCAGGGCTTCGACGGTCGCAATGCCGTCCTCGACGCTCGTGTACAGGTTTTCGTTGATGTCGTGGCTGACGCCATCTTCTTCACCGCCGACCACACCGATCTCAACTTCGAGGATCGCGTGAATCGACTTGGTGAGAGCGAGCATCTCTTGCGCAATCTCGAGGTTTTCCTTGAGTGGCACGGCCGAGCCGTCCCACATGTGCGACTGGAAAATCGGGTTGCGTCCGGCTTTCACTTCTTCGTGGGATGCCGCGATGAGCGGGCGCACGAAGTCGTCGAGCGCGTTCTTGGGGCAGTGATCGGTGTGCAGTGCGACCGTGATGGGGTAGCTCTTGGCCACCTCGTGGGCAAACTTGGCAAAAGCAATCGCGCCCGTAGCGCGAGCTTTCACGGTGTGGCCCGCGAAGTAGTCGGCGCCACCGGTGGTCACCTGCACGATGCCGTCGGACCCGGCCTCGGTGAGACCCTGCAACACCGCGTTGAGCGTCTGCGAGCTCGACACGTTGAACGCGGGGTACGCGAATCCGCGTGCCTTCGCTGTGTCGAGCATCTGTGCGTATTGTTCCGGGGTGGCGATGGGCATGGTGTGCTCCTACGTGCGGGCTGCCGGGTGGGCAGAGAGAATCGGATGCGCTAAACGCGATGCCCTTCCAGCATAGTTGCGCGCCGATAGGGTAAAAGCGTGACCGCATCCTCGAATCGCCCGTCCCCCAGTCCGTCGACGCACCCCGACCGCAACCTCGCGATGGAGCTCGTGCGCGCTACTGAGGCGGCGGCGATCAGTGCCTACCCGTTCATCGGCAAGGGAGACAAGAACGCGGCCGATGGTGCCGCGGTGGATGCCATGCGCGGCTTCCTCGCCACCGTCGACTTCGACGGTGTGATTGTCATCGGTGAGGGCGAAAAGGATGACGCGCCCATGCTGTTCAACGGTGAGCGCGTGGGCAACGGCAATGGCCCGCAGTGTGACATCGCGGTCGACCCGATTGATGGCACGAGCCTCACGGGCGCCGGGCGACAGAACGCGATTTCGGTAATCGCCGTGTCTGACCGCGGTTCGATGCTCGACGCGTCAAGCGTGTTCTACATGGACAAGATTGTCGCCGGCATCGAAGCGCGCGGTGTCGTGGACATTCGCAAGCCGATTGGGGAGAACATCCGGGCTCTGGCAAAGGCCAAGGGCAAAGATGTTTCTGAGATGAGCATCGCGGTGCTCGATCGCCCGCGACACGAAGACCTGATTCGTCAGATTCGCGAGGCCGGTGCGGGAACCCGTCTGCTTCTCGATGGCGATGTGGCCGGTGGCATCAACGCGGCGCGCTACGAGTCGCGCATCGACATGTGTGTCGGCATCGGCGGCAGCCCCGAGGGAATTGTCACCGCGTGCGCGATCAAGGCCCTCGACGGATTTATTCAGGGGATTCTCGCGCCGAAGGACGACGCCGAACGCCAAAAGGGCATCGACGCCGGACTCAAGATGGACTATGTCTACGAGGCCAACGAGCTCGTCGCCAGCGACAACACGTTCTTCGTTGCCACCGGTGTGACCGACGGTGCGCTCGTTGAGGGCGTGCGTCGCAAGGGGCCGATCATCCGCACCGACTCGGTCGTGCTGCGCTCTCGCTCCGGCACGATTCGTCGTGTGCAGGCCGACTATCGGGCGGACCGCTGGGGGTACTGAAATTATTCCAATATCACGATAGAGCACCAATATCGTTATTTTACGATAGTGTAAACGTATCGTAATTTTGGGATAGAGGTGCGCATGTCGAAGCGAGTTGTCACGTTGCGAACACCCGGTGACATCGGGCTTGCCTTACAACAAGCACGCCTGTCACAGGGCCTGACTCAACACGATATTGCGGGTCAACTCGGCATACCGCAATCAACCGTGAGCGAGATGGAAAGCGGCAAATCCACGATTTATCTCCGTCACCTGCTCGAAATGGCGCGGTTATCCAAACTTGAAATATCGGCCGAATGGGATGCGCGGGCCGCGGCAGCATTGGACGACTCGACGGGCAACTCGACGGACAACTCGACGGACAACGCAAAACAGGCCCATGAAACTCGCGATTGAACTTTACGGTCATCGATTTGGCACACTCGAGGGAGATTCGCGCTCGTTCGATGTCGTAATCGATCCGAGTGCAATCGACCTATTCGGAGTCAATTCGATGGTCATATCGGTGGCGATTCCGTTGGTGCCGAAGCTTCGTCGTGACCAGTCGGCACGACGACGAAACTGGTTTGCCGAGTTGTTGCCAGAGGGTGACCAATACGAATACATGCTCGCCAAG
>RFQD01000223.1 GCA_009925875.1 Microbacteriaceae bacterium
GTGCTGCACAGTCTCCGCCGTACCGATGCGCCGATTGTGCTGGCGCAGTCCGTAGTCGCTCATTTGGTGACCTCCTTCATGCCAATGACCTCACGCGTCTTGTTTTTGAAATATTTGACTACGGCTCGCGCATCAACTTCTGACAGGTGCCCGTAATAGTTTGTGAGCCCTGCAATCTCACCATCAACCGTAATGATGAATCGTTGCTCGATCATGCGTTCACCCGCGCCTCGTTTACGACGTACATGATCTCGTCACGAGTCCAGGTGTTCATCATCAAGTCAAGCAAAGCCTCTTCGGCCTTCCAAAGGTGCTTGATGACGTGCGTGAGCGTGGGGTTAGTGTTGAACCGAATCTGACGCAGGTTCAGAATCGTCTCGTACTCCTTGCGGAGGATATCCATTTCAGACATTTTGTGTTCCCTTCCAAGAACCGCCCCTGTTGGCGTAATACAAATGTACTCCGTTGTAATACACGTTGCAACCCTATACACAAAAAAGTTTCCCCGGCGAACCGAAGCTCAAACCGGGGAAACACACGGGGGAAGGGGAACCGTGCCGTACTAGTTTACTGACACGACTCGCATTGCATTGCATCCTGAGGATCAATGGGGCAGGCGTAACCGCCGACGTTCTCTCGTTCGCTCATGGTGCGCCTACTTTTTCGCGTTAGCGATAGCAAGAGCGGAGAAGGGCACAGCCAAGTTTCCAATAACTGCGATAGCAACGGTGAGAACCGGCGGGAATTGTGCGCCTAATGCGGCATACGCAACAGCCGCATTCGTGACCACAAGCGAAGCCAAAGAATACAGGGCATACGCAAGTTTCCGGTGACTCGGTTTCTGGATAATCACGCCAAGATCGGCGGAAGGGACGGCGGCAATTTGTTCCGCCTGTGTCTTGTTGGGCACGGGTTTCTCACTTTCGGGTTTCGAGGGTTGCGGGACGGGACGAGTAGGTTTTGCCGGTTTTGCCGGTTCGGGCTTGACGGGCTTAGTCGGTTCAGGCTTAGCCGGTTCAGGTTTAACAGGTTCAGGTTTCGCCGGCGCGGGCTTGACAGGTTCGGGCTTCGCCGGTGCGGGCTTCACAAACGTGCCAGCGTTGAGTCGAGTTTGTAAGGCGCGAATCGTTTGTGGCCCGAAGTCGCCATCCTGCGTAACGCCGAGAAAAGCCTGAAGCGCACGAGTTGTGCCAGGGCCCCAATCGCCGTCTACCGTTGCACCGATAAGAAGCTGTAACGCGCGAACGCTTGCCCGCCCAAAATCTCCGTCTACGGTTACACCGAGAGCCGACTGTAGTGCGCGGATCGTGTTACGCCCGAAGTCACCATCCACGGCGAGAGGTGCCGGACTGCTGCCACTACCTGACGAACCAAGATTCGCCTGAATGAACGCGTACGGGTCGATTTTGTTTCCGAGTCCGACAAACGCCTGCGGACTGTCCGACATGGTGATGTGAAGGTGCGTACCGCGCGAGTTCGTGCCCGTGTTTCCCGAGACACCGATTTTCGTGCCTTCTTTGACGCTCTGGCCTACCTTGACGTTAATGCTAGACAGGTGCAAATACGCGACGTAAATGCCGAAGCCGGGCAACCAACAACACACATAATTCCCGTTGCCGTCGTTCCAGCCAGCCGACTCGACTACTGCATCCGCGACGCTGTAAACCTCACCGGCAACGGTATAGTCCGAACCTGTGTGCGGGTATTTTCTCCCGCCCGACATAGAGCCGAACGGATCAGCAGCATCGTAGAAACTTGGGGAAACGGGATGACGCATGACTCTCTCCTACTTAGTAACAAACGTGACGAATGAGGCGATAAAGCCGAGAACCGCGATAGTGGCGAGAATCCAAACGGAAACGTGAACGCGCGGTGGCTGGCGTTGCTCTAAGAGAGCCAGCTTCGTTTCAATCTCGTTTATGCGCTTCCAATGCTGGTCGGAGATTTTCGATAACTCGTCTAGTTTCGTCATCATCAAATCCTGCTTCACCGAAAGCCCTTCGAGCTTTACCAGAATATCGTTAAGAGTGACGTCGGCCATTAGACGCTCGCAGGTCGAACAAACTCGACGGAAAATCCGGTGCGGTTGTTCGTTGCCGCACCGCCCGAGTCTTGCTGGAGGTACATACGGATAACATCGGACGCGGCAAGTTTCACAACGCCCGAAAACTTTGCAAGTTCAATTGTGGAAGAGTTGCTGAGGATTCCCTGCGTTGTCGTGGTGCCATTTTTGGTGGCATAGACGTAACGATAAGTACCGGCAGTAGATGACCAACCGACACGATCCGCGTATGCGCTCACACGATAGAAGCCCGCCGTTGGCACGGTAATCGCGCCGGGCGTCGTAGTCGAGTCGAGCGTCATGCCCATGTTGGAAAACGTGTTGAAAGTAATATTTGTGAACGTCCCGTTAGCAATGCTCAGGGACGTGTTATCACGAACACCGTGAAACGCCACGGAACCCGAAAGCGGGTACCAGCCTGCGCTCGCCGCGCCTCCAGGGTTCGTAGAAGAGTTGTAGGCATCGAAGTACTGCCAATAGGTGTTCGA
>RFQD01000224.1 GCA_009925875.1 Microbacteriaceae bacterium
CCGCCGAGGCGGGGACCCTTAGTTGGCGTAGGCATTAGTTTTCTCCGTGATTAGTAGAAAGTCGTGGCGATTGCTCGTCGGTTACATGTACTCGTCGTCGTTGCCGCCGATGAAGTGTGCGCCGTCGAACCCGGCAACCGAGTCCTTCAGCGACAGACCCATTTCAACGAGCTTGTCGCGCACTTCATCCACCGACTTCTGTCCGAAGTTGCGGATGTTCATCAGCTGATGTTCCGACAACGCAACAAGCTCGGACACCGTGTTGATGCCCTCGCGCTTGAGGCAGTTGTAGGAACGCACCGACAGGTCGAGATCTTCGACCGGGATTTGCAGTTCGTTGCTGATCACCTGGTCAACCGGTGCGGGACCGATTTCGATGCCCTCCGCGGCCGAGTTCAGTTCGCGAGCCAGACCGAACAATTCCGTGAGCGTGCGCCCGGCGGAAGCCATTGCGTCACGCGGGGTGATCGCAGCCTTCGTTTCGACATCTACGACGAGTCGGTCGAAGTCGGTGCGCTCTCCCGCACGAGTCGCCTCGACACGGTAGGTCACCTTCAAGACGGGCGAGTAGATGGAATCCACCGGAATCTGACCCGCTTCGCTGTACTCGTTGCGATTCTGCTGGCTCGACACATAACCACGTCCGCGCTCGATTGTGAGCTCCAGTTCAAACTTGGCCTTGTCGTTCAACGTCGCAATAACGAGGTCGGGGTTGTGAATCTCGACCCCGGCCGGTGCGGAAATGTCAGCTGCTGTCACCACGCCCGCGCCGTTCTTGCGCAGGTACGCCGTAATCGGTTCGTCGTGCTCGCTCGAGACAACGATCGTCTTGACGTTGAGGATGATTTCGGTGACGTCTTCTTTCACATTCGGAATCGTGCTGAACTCATGGAGGACACCGTCGATTCGGATGCTCGTGACCGCGGCGCCGGGAATCGACGACAGCAAGGTACGGCGCAGTGAGTTTCCGAGAGTGTAACCGAAGCCGGGTTCGAGTGGCTCGATGATGAAACGCGAGCGGTACTCGGAAATGACTTCTTCGGAAAGCTTGGGACGCTCTGCGATAAGCACGTTTTATCTCCTTCTTGCCAAAGGCCCGCTATTTGACCTTTGTCGTTGCGATGTGAAATTTTTCGGTTGAAAATCGGGAGTAATTCGGTTCGCGCGCGGGCCGCGCATCCGCGAGATTCGAGAAAAATCGAATCGGATGCGCTGGCGTGAGCGCGAGGGCGGTAACTAGACGCGGCGGCGCTTGGGCGGACGGCAGCCGTTGTGCGCCTGCGGCGTCACATCGCTGATCGACCCGACCTCGAGTCCGGCAGCTTGAAGCGAACGAATCGCGGTCTCGCGACCCGAGCCCGGACCCTTGACGAAAACGTCAACCTTTTTCATGCCGTGCTCCTGAGCCTGACGAGCAGCCGACTCGGCGGCGAGCTGTGCGGCATACGGGGTCGACTTGCGCGAACCCTTGAAGCCAACGCCACCCGACGACGCCCAGCTGATGACAGCTCCGGTCGTGTCGGTAATCGACACAATCGTGTTGTTGAACGTGCTCTTGATGTGGGCCTGACCCACGGCAATGTTCTTCTTGTCTTTTTTACGCGGCTTACGCGCCGCGGACTTTGGTGCAGCCATTAGATCTCCTAAACCTTAGCTCTCAATAAGCAGTCCTACGCGGACTACTTGGCCTTCTTCTTGCCGGCGACGGTGCGCTTTGGTCCCTTGCGGGTACGAGCGTTCGTCTTGGTGCGCTGACCGCGCACGGGCAGGCCCTTGCGGTGACGGAGGCCTTCGTAGCTACCAATTTCGACCTTGCGACGGATGTCAGCGGCAACCTCACGGCGGAGGTCACCCTCGACGCGGAAGTTTCCCTCGATGTAGTCACGCAGAGCGATGAGCTGGTCATCGGTCAGGTCTTTGACGCGGATGTCTCCGCTGATGTTTGTGTCCGCGAGCGTCTTGAGTGCTCGTGTGCGGCCCACTCCATAGATGTAAGTGAGTGCGACTTCCACGCGCTTTTCGCGAGGAATGTCAACTCCGGCAAGACGTGCCATGGTGGCTTCTCCTGGTGGTGAAGTGGAGGTGTGGGGCAGTCGCGGGGCTACGGGCCTCCAACCCGAGGTGTCCTTCGCGCGAGGCGAATTCTTGCGACTGCTGTGGGGAGATATTTAGTTGTTGGTGAGCGGATGCTCGTCTTTTCGCCGAAGCGGAAAACTGGGGATGCGCGGGCTAACTCCTAGCCCTGACGCTGCTTGTGACGCGGGTTTTCGCAGATGACCATGACGTTGCCGTGGCGACGGATGACCTTGCACTTGTCACAGATTTTCTTGACGGAGGGATTGACCTTCATGATGTGTTCCTTATGTTCGCTGTCTTCGTACCCACTGGGGGCCGTTACTTTTCAGCAGTTCTTTCGGGCGAGCTGGTTATTTGTAGCGATAAACGATGCGACCACGCGTCAGGTCGTATGGGCTCAGCTCAACAATGACCTTGTCCTCGGGGAGGATTCGGATGTAGTGCTGGCGCATCTTGCCCGAGATGTG
>RFQD01000225.1 GCA_009925875.1 Microbacteriaceae bacterium
CGACCCATCTCGGGCGCGGAAAAGTAGAAGATCTGCGCGACATCGTCAAGTCGGTGGGTGCCGACACGGTTGTCGCCGACACCGAACTTGCCCCCAGCCAACGTCGTGCCCTGGAAGACGTCGTGAAAGTGAAGGTCATCGATCGAACAGCGGTGATTCTCGACATTTTCAGCCAACACGCTAAGAGCCGCGAGGGAAAAGCGCAGGTTGAACTAGCCCAGCTCGAGTACTTGCTTCCGCGTCTGCGCGGGTGGGGTGAATCGATGTCGCGTCAAGCCGGTGGTCAAGTTTCTGGCGGCGCGGGAATGGGCTCGCGAGGACCCGGTGAGACGAAAATCGAACTTGACCGTCGACGCATTAACACGCGTATGGCACGTTTGCGAAAGCAAATCGCGGGGATGAAGCCGGCGCGTGACACCAAACGCGCGAATCGGAAGCGCAACCAGGTGCCCTCCGTGGCGATCGCGGGCTATACCAACGCGGGCAAGTCGTCTCTCCTCAATCGCATCACCCGCGCTGGTGTGCTCGTCGAGAACGCGCTATTCGCGACGCTCGATGCCACGGTTCGAAAAGCGATGACCGCGGATGGTCGTCCCTACACGTTGGTGGATACGGTCGGCTTCGTGCGCAACTTGCCGCATCAGCTCGTGGAAGCTTTTCGGTCCACGCTCGAAGAAGTTCAGGACGCCGACCTCATCGTGCACGTCGTTGACGCGAGTCACCCCGACCCCGCTCAGCAACTGAAGACCGTGCGCGATGTCATCGGTGAAGCTGGCGCACGCGGCATCCCCGAGCTCATCGCCTTCAACAAGTGTGACCTCATCGGTGACGATGAACGCTTGCTCCTGCGTGGACTTGCCAGCGATGCGGTGTTTGTTTCGGCTCGCACGGGTGACGGCATGGAGGAGCTACTGCGTGAAATCGCTCACCGTCTCCCCAAGCCCGACGTTCAGATGGATCTGCTCATTCCATACGATCGGGGCGACGTGGTGTTTGGGCTCCACAATCGGGCCGTGATTCTCTCGACGACCTACGACGAGGAGGGAACTCGCATTCGCGCCCTCGTGCGCGAAGCAGACCTTCCGGCCCTTGCGGTATTCTCAACGCGTTCCTAACGAAAGCTCTCGCATGCTCACTTCCTTGCTCCCCGTGACTGGTCAAGATCCGGTCTTGCTCTCTACGGTGCTCATTGTCGGCGTGTGCTTGGTCGTCTTCGGAATTGTGTTGATGATTGCGCTGCGTGTGTCCCGCCGGCGCAACGCATCCGCAACCGTCTTCACGCCGCCGACCGGAAACGCGTCGACCGGAAACGCGTCGACCGCTGAGTCTTCGAAGCGCGACGACAAGTAGAGCTCGTCATGACAGCGGCTCGACCTCGTGACGATCCGAAACCCGCACGTTTCCCGTTCTCGTTCGAGGTGTATCCACCTCGCAATGCTGATCTCGTCGCGAGTGTGCACGAGACAATCCACCAACTCGCGGCGGCGCAGCCCGACTTCATCGCCGTGACGTATGGCGCGGGAGGGTCGTCGCGCGATCAAAGTCTCGAGTTGGTCCGTTACATCGCCGAGCACACCACCGTGCCGCCGATGGCACATCTCACGTGCGTGGGGTCAAGTGCTGAGGAGGCGAACCGGTTGGTTCGCGAGTTTCTCGATGCGGGCATCCGTCAATTTCTCGCAATCCGAGGGGATGCGCCGGAAGGTGCCCGCGACGGCGAAGACTATCTCGGTGACCTGCGTTCGGCGACCGAATTGGTTCAGCTCATTCACCGGGTTCAACTCGAACGCGAGCCGTACACGGAAGTCGACGAGCCGCAGTGGGGTGGTACAGCGGTTCGGCTCAGTCAGCGTCGCGAGCCCGTTCGCATCGGCGTCGCTGCGTTTCCTAACGGTCATCCGCAGTCGCGCAATCGCGCACAAGACATCGATGTGCTTCTTGCCAAGCAGGCACAGGGGGCGAACCTCGCCATCACGCAGCTCTTCTTTGACGCAGACGATTACGTGAATTTTGTGACGGATGCGCGTGCCGCGGGCGTGGAGTTTCCCATCACCCCGGGCATCATGCCCGTCACGAGTCTCGCTCGACTGAAGCGCATCGTTGAGCTCACGGATGAACCGATGCCCGCCGAATTGGCCGGGCAGCTCGAGGAGGCTTTCGCGCAGGAGAAGGCAGCTCGAGACGCCGGGGGAGTGCCCGAGATCACGCAATACTCGGTGGGCGTCGCGCATGCGGTGGCGCTCGGTCGAGCCGTGCTCGAGGGCGGAGCCCCGGGCATCCATCTTTATGCGTTTAATCAGCACCGCCCGGTTCTTGATGTGTTACGCGGTCTGGGCGCGATTGACGAATAAGTGCCCCGAGACTGTGTTCAGTCCCGGGGCACTTGCTTTATGAAGGGGTATGTCAGCTGAAGAGGACTGACACGACGAGGCTACGTCGACGTGGTTCTCGTTTCTACCCTCCGTGGCATAAACATGCCTTGTTCGAAGAAAACTCTCAGCAAAGAGACCTGGTCGAGCCCACCCTC
>RFQD01000226.1 GCA_009925875.1 Microbacteriaceae bacterium
GGCCAATTACGCCCGACTCATGCACGCGATTCGCGTCATGGTCGAGCCACAGCCGAACGGGCTCGGCATGTCGGCACGCAACATCACAGTGTCGTCGGTGGGGCTGGCGCCGAGCATCCTGAAACTCGCCGACGAAGGCTTGCCCCTCACGTTCGCACTGTCACTTCACGCGCCCGACGACGAGCTTCGTGACGAGCTGATCCCCGTCAACTCGCGGTGGAAAGTCGACGAGGTGCTGGACGCGGCTCGCACCTACTTCGAAAAGACCGGCCGTCGCGTATCCATCGAATACGCACTCATCAAGAACATGAACGACCACGCCTGGCGCGCGGAACTCCTGGGAACGAAGCTCAACGACCGCGGACACGGCTGGGTGCACGTGAATCCCATTCCACTCAACCCCACTCCGGGCTCGGTTTGGACCGCGTCCGAGCGCGACGTGACCCGCGAGTTCATCACGCGACTCGAGGCGGCGGGTATCCCGACCACGCTGCGGGACACTCGTGGCAAAGACATCGACGGGGCGTGTGGCCAATTGGCGGCTTCCGATGACTAGCCTCGGCTCATGACCACCCCTGCCCTCCAGTCGAACAGTCCGACGCCTCGCACCGGCGCAGCCATTTCGGCGATATTGTTCGCGAGCATTTTTTGGGGAACGACGGGGTTAGCTGCATCGACGATTTCGAGCATCCCACCCGCGCTCATTGGGGCGTTCACCATGGGAATCGGTGGGGTGCTCATGGCGTTCACGGCACCCCGGCTCACGTGGTCAGTTTTCCGAGACCGACGCGCCTGGGGCGCCATTGTCGTGGGTGGGCTCTCGATCATGACCTACACACTCGTGTTTTACACCGGCATGTCGTGGGCGGGTGTCGCACTCGGGAACGTGCTCGCATTGGGCTCGGCCCCCGTTTTTGCGGGAATTATCGAATGGGTCGTTGATCGTCAGATGGTCTCTCCTCGCTGGCTACTCGCCACCGTCATCGTGATTGCAGGGGGGTGGATGCTCGCCACAGGCCGCGACCTCGGTGCCGAGTCCCTCGCGCACAACAGTGCACTCATGCCGCTCGGAATCCTCATGGCCCTCACCGCGGGTTTCGCCTACGCGCTCTACACGTTCCTCGCCAACCGACTCATGGCTTCTCGGCGAGGTCGCACTCCACACAACTATCGCGGAACCATCTCGTCGATGCAGCTCGTTTCGGCTGTCCCGCTACTGATTGTTCTCGGACTCTCGGCCCCGCTGATCGTGACGAACATTGCCGTGGTGCCTGTGTTGATCTATCTCGCGATTTTCCCCACCGCCGTGGGTCATTCACTCCTGGCGTTTTCCCTCGGCCGACTCCGCGCATCCGTCGCAGGCGTTTACTCGCTGATGGAGCCTGTCGTGGCGGTCATCCTTGCCGTGACGTTTGTTGGTGAGGTCATCACGCCGACCGGGTGGATCGGTTTTGTTCTCGTGATTGCCGGTATCGCGTATTTGTCGCTACCGGGAGCGGGGCTTATGCCTGGGCGGAAGCCTCCGCAGAGCGCCGAGGGAACCACGGGATGAGCGGGCTCGTCACGCGCTGATACTCGGCGTAGTCGGGATATTTGGCGGCCGAAATTTCTTCGGTAAAGCGCGTCGAGCCAATAAACAGCGCCGTGAGCAAAAATGCACCGACGACGGTCCACTGGAGAACGGAGCCCGCAGCGACGGCGCCGAAGAGGAAGAAGACCCACCACTGAGCCTGCTCACTGAAGAAGTTCGGGTGGCGTGAGTATTTGAACAGACCCGTCGTCAGGAAGCCGGGACGTGGGTCGCGTCCGGCGGCCCGTTCCGCAGACTTCCACTTGTGGAAGTTCCACTGCTGCTGATCGGCGATCGTTTCGAGGGTGAGAAAAAACAGGAATGCGAGTGCCACGATGACGTCGGCAACTCCGAAGGGCGACGGGTTCAACCACGCCGTGTAGGCCGGCATGGCGATCAGCCACAGAATCACGTTTTGGAAAATGACAATGAAGAACACGTTGAAAATCTGAAATTGCGCGGGCGACATTCGTGCACGCAGAATCGGCCAGCGGTAATCTTCGCCGCCGGGAGCGTAGCCACCCTTTCGTGTGAAGTTGAATGTCAGTCGAGCACCCCACACGGTTGCCAAAATGGCCATCAGGTTCAGGCGCGGATCAGCGAACCCGGCTGCGCCCGCAAAGATCCACACGTATACGAAGGGCACAATCGACCAAATGCGGTCTACCCACGAATATTCCTTCGTGACAACAGAAAGGAGCCACGTTCCGGCGCAGACGCCGGCGAGGACCCAGAGAGAGAGATGACGAACGGGTTCATGGTGCTCCTTGATTGATGTAAAAGTATTTTAGGGCGAACGCAGTTGGGCTAGTGTGAATGTCAGTAGCCGAAGGGGGGAATCGTGAGCGAGTCACACTCGAGCGAAAGCGAAGCCCCGGCTCCCTCTCGCGAACGTTCGTCATCGACAACGGCCAATTTCGGTGCAGCATTTCTCAACCAGCTTCACTCGGTTGA
>RFQD01000227.1 GCA_009925875.1 Microbacteriaceae bacterium
CCACTCTGGGACGAAGAAGCGCTTCAAGCTCACCGGTAGCGGCAAAGTGATGAAGCAGCAGGCTGGCATGCGCCACAACCTCGAGGTCAAGGCCAGTGACCGCAAGCGCCGTCTGAACCAGGACCAGGTCATGGCACCGGCCGACGCCAAGGTCATCAAGAAGCTTCTCGGCAAGTAACCGCCCGTTACTGTGACCGACTGACGAATAAGGAAAAAGAGAAATGGCAAGAGTAAAGAGGGCCGTCAACGCCCTGAAGAAGCGTCGCACTATTCTCGAGCGCGCCGAGGGTTACCGCGGCCAGCGTTCGCGCCTCTACCGCAAGGCCAAAGAGCAGGTCACGCACTCGCTCGTCTACAGCTACAACGACCGTCGTGCCCGCAAGGGTGACTTCCGTCGTCTGTGGATCCAGCGCATCAACGCGGCCTCGCGTGCCAACGGTCTGACGTACAACCGTTTCATTCAGGGTCTCGCACTCGCCGGCGTTGAGGTGGATCGTCGTATCCTCGCCGAACTCGCCGTCAACGAGCCCAAGACGTTTGCGTCGCTCGTCGCGACGGCGAAGAAGGCCCTTCCTGCCGACACGTCGGCACCGAAGGCCAAGGCCTAACGAGTCATGCTCGACAACCCCCGCGCCTCGCGCGTGAAGGCGGTTGCCCAGCTCTCACAGAAGGGAGCCCGGTCAGAGACCGGGCTCTTCCTGTTGGAAGGCCCGCAAGCCGTCGCTGAAGCGCTTGCTTACCGACCCGAGTTGGTCGTGGAGCTCTACGCAACGCCGACGGCACTCGAGCGCTACACCGACATCGGCGACACGGCGGTGCTCGCCGGCGTCGACGTGGAATTTGCGACCGAGTCGGTCATCGAGGCGATGGCCGACACGGTCACACCGCAGGGGTTCATTGCGGTGGTGCACCAGTTTCCCACCGCACTCAAGCACGCGCTGTCGGTGGGGCGCGAGCATGCGAGTCCGCGACTCGTTGTGATTCTCGAAGAGGTGCGCGATCCGGGAAACCTGGGCACGATCATCCGTGTCGCTGATAGCGCGGGTGCCGACGCCGTGATTCTCACCGGTCGCAGCGTCGACCTGTACAACCCGAAGGTTGTTCGCTCGACCACGGGCTCGCTCTTTCACATTCCTGTGGTGATGGATGTTGAACTCGACGCCGCGCTGGCCGCCGTTCGCGGAGCCGGGTTGCAGGTGCTCGCGGCCGACATGCATGGCACGCCGGTGCCGACCGTGCGGGCATCCGGCGGATTGGATGCCCCGACCGCGTGGCTCTTTGGCAACGAGGCGCGCGGGCTCTCACCCGAACACGTCGCTCTTGCCGACGCCTCGGTTGCCGTGCCGATTTATGGCGATGCCGAGTCGATGAACCTTGCCACCGCCGCGAGTGTGTGCATTTACGAGAGTGCGTTCGCGCAACGTGCCTAGCGCGGCAGCGCGCCGACGTGCCCGCGATGCACCCGGTAAAGTTGAGCCTTGTGTCTGCTGAAATCTCGAAGTCCACGGTCGCCTCTGCGGTGACGGATGCGCTGGCCGCGATCGCCGCGGCACCCGACTCGGGCGCGCTCAAGGCGGTTCGCACGGCGCACCTGGGCGACGCATCCCCGCTCGCGTTGTTGAATGCGGCACTCAAGGACCTGCCGAATGACCAGAAGGCTGCCGCGGGCAAGCTCGTCGGTGAGGCGCGCGGGCAGGTCAACGGCGCGTATGCGGCTCGCGAAACTCAGCTTGTTGAGGCCGAGCGTGCGGCACAACTCGCGGCCGAGGCCGTTGACGTGACGGCAGCGCCGTCGCACGTGCGACTCGGGGCGCGGCATCCATTGCTGTTGATGCAAGAAGAGTTCTGTGACGCGTTCGTGGGCATGGGCTGGGAGATCGCCGAAGGGCCCGAGCTCGAAAGCGAGTGGTTCAACTTTGACGCACTGAACTTCGATGAAGACCACCCGGCACGCGCGATGCAAGACACGTTCTTTGTTGAGCCGGCGGATGCGCACCTTGTGTTGCGCACTCACACGAGTCCGGTGCAGGTGCGTGCGCTGCTCGGCCGTGAGCTACCGGTGTACGTGTTGGCTCCCGGGCGCGTGTACCGCACCGACGAGCTCGACGCCACGCACACGCCCGTCTTCACTCAGATTGAGGGCCTCGCGATTGACAAGGGTCTCACCATGGCGCACCTGCGCGGCACGCTCGAGCATGCCGCTCGCCTGATGTTCGGCGAGGGCGCCAAAATTCGCCTTCGCCCCAACTACTTCCCGTTCACCGAGCCGAGCGCCGAGCTCGACGTGTGGCATCCAACGTTCGCCGGGGGAGCCCGCTGGATCGAGTGGGGCGGCTGTGGCATGGTCAACGCGAACGTGTTGCGTGCCGCCGGCATCGACCCCGACGAGTACCAGGGCTTCGCGTTCGGCATGGGCGTCGAGCGCACGCTGATGTTCAGAAACCAGGTGCACGACATGCACGACATGGTCGAGGGCGACGTGCGGTTCAGCCAGCAGTTCGGCATGGTGATCTGATGCGC
>RFQD01000228.1 GCA_009925875.1 Microbacteriaceae bacterium
TGCTCCATCGGATCCTCAGCAGTGACTCCCAAAAGTAACACGCGCTTGAGGGAAGACCAGCCCAACGGCTAAAAAAGGCGAATCCCCTTCCGCCGATGATTCAGAGCCAGTCCGGAATATGGTCGAGGCCGATGAGTTCGTCATAGCTCTGGCGTGGGCGGACGACAGCGTAATCGCCGTCTTTGACCAGCACTTCCGGCACCAAGGGGCGAGAATTATACGTTCCCGCCTGCACAGCCCCGTAAGCGCCCGCCGTCATCACGGCGAGATGGTTGTCTTTCGCCATCACCGCGTCGGAGAGACTGAACCGATGATTCCGACCGCCGCCGCAGGCGACGGCGTGGCGCTCGAAGGCGCGAAGTCCGGGCGTTGTTTTGCGCGTATCTGCAATCACGGCGTTCGTGCCCGAAATCAATTCAACGAATTCGGCGGTGAGTGTCGCGATGCCTGACATGCGCTGAGTGAAATTCAACGCAACGCGCTCTCCAGTCAAGACACCCTGAGCCGGCCCGCGCCCGCGAACACTCCCGGTTCACGCGCGGTCAACGTGGCAAGCGCGGTTGCGTCGGCGGGAATCAGAAAGTGCGACGTCACGTCGCCCCACGGCGCATCTTCGCGCAGTGCGGCGCTCACAACCTCGTCGACGAGAGCGGAGTTGAGCATCAGTCGCCTTTCTGCACCAGCACGATGGGACGCGCAGAGCCGGGTGTTGTTTCGGGAAAATCTAACCGGTAGTGGGCCCCACGCGATTCCTGGCGTGCGAGAGCGGCCTCGGTGACGGCATGGGCGAGAAGTAACAGGTTCGCATCCTCCCAGTCGGGAAACATGCGATGCTTCTTTTTGGCCGGACGCCAGCCGGCGATTCGCTCGCGCGCAGTCTGCAGCCCGCCAGCATCGCGGGCCAACCCCACGTGATCCCACATGAGCGTTTGCAGCTCGACCCGGTCGACGACCTCGGTGGGCACCGTCTTGTCCTTTCCCGGTGCGGAAATTCGCAGGTGCGCCAGTGGCGGCTGGTCGACCCAGCGCACGCTCGGGGGATCCGCCGGCCACGGATCGTCGAGTGCCGCGACAGCTCGGTGTGAGAACACGACCGATTCGAGCAACGAGTTCGAGGCAAGACGGTTTGCACCGTGCGTGCCGGTACAGGCCACCTCACCCACGGCGAAGAGTCCTTCCACGCTCGTGCGTCCGAAGGTATCGGTCGCGACGCCGCCCATCCAATAGTGAGCGGCGGGAGTCACCGGAATCGGGTTGCGCGCCCAGTCGAGCCCGTAGCGTGTGCACGCCGCGTTGATGCTCGGAAAACGTTTGGCCAGGAACTCCGCCCCAAGCCCGGTGGCATCGAGCAGGACCGGTTGCCCACCCTGGGCGAGCATCTCGCGTTGGATTGCGCGCGCGACCACGTCGCGTGGGGCGAGTTCGGCGCGCGGATCCACCGCAGTCATGAAGCGTTCGCCGGCATCGTTGATGAGTACGGCACCCTCGCCGCGAACTGCCTCCGAGATAAGGAAAGAGCCGGGCACGGCCAGCGCGGTGGGGTGAAACTGGTAGAACTCGACGTCGGCGAGAACCGCACCGGCGCGGAATGCCAGCGCGATGCCGTCACCCGTGGTCACCGCCGGATTGGTGGTGTGACGGTAGAGCTGACCGGCACCGCCGGAGGCGAGAATGACCGCATCCGCCTCGATGTCTTCGGGACCGTTCGAGGTGAGAATTCGAACCCCGCGCACGACCCGGCGTGACCCGTGCGGCGTCTCGTCCGTCAGGAGCTTGATGACGAAGTCGTGTTCGCGCACGTCCGTCACACGCGCGGTGACGGCGGCCACGAGTGCGGCACTGATTCCCGCGCCCGTCGCATCTCCGCCGGCGTGCAGGATGCGCGCATGCGAGTGAGCCGCTTCGAGCCCGCGGGCAAACTCGCCGGCAGATCGGTCAAAGTCAACGCCGAAACTCACGAGGTCGGCAATTCGCTGCGGACCTTCGGAGCACAGCACGTCGACGGCCGGGGGCCAACACAATCCGTTGCCGGCGTCAATCGTGTCGGCCACGTGCGAGGCGATGCTGTCCTCCGTCGAGGTGACGGCAGCGATTCCCCCCTGCGCATAGTGCGTGTTGCTTTCGCCAAGCGTCGACTTGGTCAGCAACGTCACGCGATGGCTGCGCGCTGCTTCGACCGCGGCGATGAGCCCGGCGATTCCGCTGCCGATGACAACGACGTGCTTCATGGAGTTCCCGTCTGTGGGGTGAGTAGGGGCACGTTGCGCTTAGGAGGGCTTCGCGGCGAGCATGCGCTCAAGTGCAACGCGCGCCGGTTCGGCGACGTCGGGTTCGACCGTAATCTGGTTGACAACCTCGCCGGCAACGAGCCGCTCGAGCACCCACGCGAGGTATCCCGGGTGAATGCGATACATGGTCGAACAGGGGCACACCACCGGGTCGAGGCAGAAAATAGTGTGTTGTGGATGCTCGGCCGCGAGCCGGGACACCATGTTGATCTCGGT
>RFQD01000229.1 GCA_009925875.1 Microbacteriaceae bacterium
GCCGTTCCCGGTCTCGCGCGCGAAACTCGAGAACTACGTGCAGTGCCCGCGCTGCTTCGTACTTGACCGCCGACACAAGGTCGCTCCCCCATCGGGACCGTCATTCACGCTGAACAGTGCCGTCGACGGGCTGTTGAAGAAGGAGTTTGACTTGGCGCGGGCCGCGCAGGTGCCACACGAGGCGGTGGCGGAGCTGGGTTACGGGTTCATCCCCCTGGCGGATGAGCGGATGGACGAGTGGCGGAACGCGTTCAAGGGCATCCGGTCGCTGCATGAACCGAGCAACATCGAGCTCTACGGTGGGGTCGATGACGTGTGGGTCGATCCGGATTCGGGCAACGTGCTGATTGTGGATTACAAGACGACGGCAAAGTCGGAACCCGTGACGGAGCTCGGCGATGCCGAGTATCACAATGCTTATCGCCGACAGCTCGAGGTGTACCAGTGGTTACTGCGCGCGAATGGTCTGACCGTGAACGACACCGGGTATTGGTTTTACGCGACGGCGCGCAAGAACGCGGACTCGTTCGATCGCAAGCTGGTCTTCGACTACACGCTGGTTGCACACGAGGGCGACACGTCGTGGATTGAGCCGGCGCTGCTTGCCTTAAAGGCGGACCTCGATCGTGAGGGGTTACCGGCTGCCAAAGAGTCGTGCGAGATGTGCCAGTACCTAGACAAAAGACGCGATGTCGAGAACAGTTAGAGCATGAACACGAAATGGTCGAACGCGGCGCTGGCGTGGGTGACGCGCATCCTCTCGGTGTTGTTCGTTGCGCTGAACGCCTGGGGCTGGTGGGACGAATCGCTCGCACGCCAAGAACCGATGAACAGCGGCGAGATGAGCGGGGATGCACTGTGGCAGTGGGCCGTGGTGACACACATGCTGCCGCTGCTGGTGATTCTCGCGGCGACGATTGCCGGCTGGACTTGGCCGATGTATGGCGTGATCGGCTTCGCGCTGTTTACCGTGACTCAGATTGCGAGCATCGACGGCGAGTGGCTCTTCTTGATACCCGTGACCGCGTTGCCGGTCGGGTTGACCGCGCTGTATCTGGTCGGGTGGATGCTCGGGCGTCGTCACGCGCGTTCGTAAACTGTCTCCCTCGTGGCGACCGAGTGTCGGTGGGTGCACATACCCTCACACGCCTATGACCCTCTCACTCACTGACCGCTTCACGGTCTTCGACAACTCCGCCACCTCACCCGTCGTGTTGCACGCCCCGCATGGCAGTCGATTCATTCCGGATGACCTGCTTTCGTCCTACCTCGTCGACGCAACCGAGCTCGGCCGCGAACGCGACCTCATGACCGACCACGTCACCGACGAGCTGGTGGAGTCTGCGGTGCGGTCGAGCGGAGCATCCGCCATCGTCAACCGCCTGAGTCGATTCGTCGTTGATGTCGAGCGATTCCCCGACGAGCGCGAAGAGATGCTCGCCGTCGGCATTGGCGCGTTCTACACGCACGGGTCGCAGGGGCAACGAATTCGCCCCGACTCGGTGATGGCCGACCCCGCTCTGCGTGAGTTTTTCGATGCGTACTCACTTGCCGTTACCGAGCTGGTGCAACGAACGATGGATGCGCACGGCCGCGCGATCATCGTGGACGTGCACTCGTACCCCACGTCACCCCTTCCGTACGAGGTGCACGCCGACGAGCCGCGGCCGCAACTTGATGTGGGTGCTGACGACACGCACACGCCGCCCAACTTGCTCGCGGCCGTGCGCGACGCTTTCGGTCATTTGTCTATCGGTGTAAACGAGTCGTTCCACGGCACGTATGTCCCGTTGCGGTTCTACGACGCCGGTGATACCCGCGTGCAGTCGGTCATGCTCGAGATTCGGCGCGATGTGTTTATGGATGAGGTGGAGCTCAAGAGAGATGAGGGCGCCTTTGCGTTAGTGCACAGCGCGCTGCTGGCACTACTGGGGCGATACGGAAACACCAAGTGAACCCGCTAGGCGACGTGCCCGTGAGTCAGCGCACCGTCTCACTTTGTTTCGTTCGGATGGCTCGTGTGAACCTTCTCGATAAAAACGGTTTGACCGACGACGTAGTACCAGATGCGCACCCCGTCTCGTTGATTTAGTTTGAGCTGCCATCGGTCGTGGCTTTGACCATTTCTTACAATGACTGCGAAGTCGTTTGTCATCCGGTAACACAGCTCGGTTGAAACTAAGGGGGCCTGAGTCAGTTTCTCCCACGCGTCAACGAGAGCGTTCCGCCGAACCGCGAGGCCGTCGGTCCACCCGCGCATGGCTTTTGGTGACTCGAATCGGATAACGAACTCTGATCTACGAAGTGGGCGACCAGCTACATCGGTCTTGCTCATGCATCGAGTGCGGGGTTCGGCACGATTATCGGCTCGTCATAAACGTCGTCGTCCGAAACCGGGCTCAGCCCCTCAGCAATTGCAAAGGCGGTCTCTCGCCAAGGAATGAGTGTCATCATGGCCACGCGAGGGGAATTTGTTGCGAATGCGGTCCGTGCCGCATCAA
>RFQD01000230.1 GCA_009925875.1 Microbacteriaceae bacterium
CGTGCCACGCGACTTGCGCTCGCGGTCAACGAAGCGTGGAAGGCGGCATCATGAGCCGGGCCGCGGATCACGGCGAAAGTGAACGGGCATCCCGGTCTGATCGAATCGAACTCACCGGGCTCACGGTGTTCGCGCACCACGGAGTGCAGGAACATGAGCGCGTGCACGGACAAGATTTCATCGTCGACCTGATTGTCGAGTTCGACATGCGTTCCGCGGCCGCGTCGGATGAGGTGACTGACACTGTCGACTATGGTCGACTCGCACTCATCGCGGTCGAGCATGTGCGACGAGACCCGGTGAACTTGCTGGAAACGGTTGCCGAGCGCGTCGCATCCGCCATTTTGGCTGACAAGCGCATCGACGCGGTTGACGTCACGATTCACAAACCACAGGCGCCCATCGAAACGGCGTTTGCCGACGTCACCGTTTCGATTCGCCGAACCCAAAGCGGGCACCGATGAGTGCGCGCGCCGTCGTCGCCCTCGGTGGCAACGTGGGTGATCGGGTGGCGACGTTGGACGATGCCGTGCGTCGACTGGGTGCCCACGACGCAATTTCCGTGGTTGCGGTGTCGACGTACGTGGATACCGTCGCCGTGCGCGTGGACGGACCCGACACGAACGCGCCACGATACCTCAACGCAGTCGCCATCGTGCAGACCGAGCTCAACGCCGAAGCGTTGCACGAAGTGTTGCAGGAAATCGAATCGGTGTGGGGGCGCGAGCGTCGAGAACGTTGGGGTGATCGCACGCTCGATCTCGACTTGATTGACTTCGACGGTCAACAGATTTCAACCGAGGCACTGACCGTGCCGCATCCTCGGGCGCACGAACGCCTGTTCGTGCTCGACCCGTGGCTCGAAATTGACCCACAGGCCTCAATTCCGGGCATCGGATCGGTGGCGCTGGCGCGTAAGGTGCTGACATGAGACGTACGTCGATTCCGTTGCTTGTCGGACTTGTCGCCATTGGCGCGGCCGTGGCCTACTTGGGGGAGTTGTTTCTGCAGACGTCGGGAGGCATCACACTCGTTCCGCCGTACTCCATCGAGCTCACGCTGCTTGTTGTCGCTGTCGCCGTTGTCGCCATGGCCGTCCCGGTTCGTCGCCGAATCACGGGGAAGCGCCGGCAGCCCCTTGACCCGTTCTATGCCGTGCGAGTGGCGGTGCTGGCCAAGGCGGGGATCCTTTCCCGGAAAGAGGCTGCGGCCATCCGTAAGGGCCTGGACCGGATCGAGGCGGAAATTTCGCGGGGAAAATTCCGCTGGAAGGATTCCCTGGAGGACGTGCACATGAACATCGAGGCGGCCCTGACCGCCCGCATCGCGGCGGGGGCCAAGCTGCACACCGGTCGGAGCCGGAACGACCAGGTGGCCACGGATCTCCGCCTGTGGATCCGGGAAACGATCCGCGGCGACGAAAAGGCAGTCTGCGGACTGCAGCGGGCCCTGTTGGGGTTGGCCGACCGGAACGCCGAGGTGATTCTGCCCGGTTACACACATCTCCAGCGGGCCCAGCCGGTCTTTTTGGCCCACCATCTCCTGGCCTACGTGGAGATGCTGGAAAGGGACAAGGGAAGGCTGCGCGATGCCGCCCGCCGGGCGGATGTGCTCCCCCTAGGGTCGGGGGCCCTGGCCGGGAGCACCCTTGGGCTGGATCGCAACGTGGCCCGTAAATTTCTGGGATTCCGGGAAGTGACCGCCAACTCGATGGACGCGGTTTCCGACAGGGATTTCCTGGTGGAGTACCTCGCCGCAGTCGCGCTGGGAGGGGTACATCTTTCCCGTCTGGCGGAGGATCTGATTCTTTTTTCCTCCTCGGAATTCGGGTTCCTCAAATTCGGTGAGGCATTCACGACGGGTTCCAGCCTGATGCCTCAGAAAAGGAATCCGGATATGGCCGAGCTGGTGCGGGGGAAGAGCGGGCGGCTCACCGGTCACCTCGTGTCCCTCCTCACGCTCCTCAAGGGGTTGCCTTTGACTTACAACCGGGATTTGCAGGAGGACAAGGAGGCGGTCTTTGACGCGGCCGACACCTGGAGAAGCTCGCTCGAGGTGATGGCTGCAGCGGTGGCATCGGTCCAGGTGGACGCAGGAGCATGCCTCTACGCCGCTTCCGCCCCCGAGTTGCTGGCCACGGATGTGGCGGATGCGCTGGTTCGGGCGGGAATTCCCTTTCGGAGGGCGCATCAGCTGGTGGGTGCCGCCGTGCGGACGTCGGAAGAGAAGGGCACGCGGATGGACCGCCTGGAACGCGGGGATTGGCCGGAGTTAAACGAGCGGGAGTGGCGGGAAGTCAGCGCCGTGCTTCAAGGGGTTTCCCCGTCCGCCCGTCTCCGCAAGGCCCTGGTGGCCCGGGATGCAGTGGTCGGTGCCCCCGCCCCCGGACAGGTGCGTTTCCAGTTGCGGCGCTGGGCCAAGATCCTGAGGTCCTAGGCGCTCCGGTTTTGCCGTTTGCCCCAAAAATCCATGCAACCGAAAAGCCGCAAATCCTCGCCG